>NZ_JBQPOM010000029.1:0-253160 GCF_052220145.1 Vagococcus sp. WN89Y
GAATTTGCCTGGCGGCACTAGCGCGGTGGTCCCACCTGACCCCATGCCGAACTCAGAAGTGAAACGCCGTAGCGCCGATGGTAGTGTGGGGCCTCCCCATGCGAGAGTAGGGAACTGCCAGGCATCAGATAACGAAGAACCCCGACCGCAAAGCCGGGGTTTTTTGCTTTTTGTCTTCTCTGTTTTTATGTCTGCTTTACCTGCTAAACGATCGTTTTCCGTGTCCTGAACTATAAAATCGCATGAATACGCGCAGCCTTAAAACGGCAGCGACGCATATTCACCTGATGCGGTAACAGCCAGGTTTTGAATAATAAATTACTCTCTTAAGCCATATCAGAAAGAAGTTTGCAGCCACGACAGTTCTTCCTTCCGGCTCCGACATATTCCGAAAACCTTTTCCTGCCAGCCAGAAATGTGATCTTTGTCACTATTTGTTTATAACATATATGTAACATTTCCCTCCTCGTATAACAGTGAACAAGGACGCTCACCGCAGGAGTATCATTCGTATGGCCGAAAGCAGTATGACAACGGACGCATCGCTTACCAGTAGCGATACTCGCCGTCGGGTGTGGGCAATCATCGGCGCCTCATCCGGTAACCTTGTAGAATGGTTTGATTTTTACGTTTATTCCTTTTGCTCTCTCTACTTCGCCCATATCTTTTTCCCGGCAGGAAATACGACAACCCAGTTATTACAGACCGCAGGCGTTTTTGCTGCTGGTTTTTTAATGCGGCCAATCGGCGGCTGGTTGTTTGGGCGCATCGCTGACCGTCGCGGGCGCAAAACATCTATGCTTATCTCGGTATGCATGATGTGCTTCGGATCGCTGGTCATCGCCTGTTTACCTGGTTATGACACTATAGGCACCTGGGCTCCGGCTTTGCTATTGCTGGCGCGCTTGTTTCAGGGGCTTTCCGTTGGGGGAGAGTATGGCACCAGCGCCACTTACATGAGTGAAGTGGCAGTCGAAGGTCGCAAAGGTTTTTATGCATCGTTCCAGTATGTCACCCTGATTGGTGGGCAGTTGCTGGCGCTGCTGGTCGTCGTTATTCTGCAACAGGTACTCGACAATGAAGCGCTTCGCAGCTGGGGCTGGCGTATTCCTTTTGCTATCGGTGCTGTGCTGGCAATCGTTGCGCTCTGGTTGCGCCGTCAGCTGGATGAAACCTCGCAGCAAGAAGTACGCGCGCTGAAAGAAGCCGGATCGATGAAAGGGTTGTGGCGCAATCGCAATGCCTTTCTGATGGTGCTCGGTTTTACCGCTGCCGGTTCTTTGACTTTTTATACATTCACTACTTATATGCAAAAGTATCTGGTCAATACTGCCGGTATGCATGCCAATGTCGCCAGCGTGATCATGACCGTTGCGCTGTTTGTCTTTATGCTGCTTCAGCCCGCGATCGGCGCGCTCTCGGATAAGATTGGTCGCCGCACGTCGATGTTGATTTTTGGCGGGATGGCAACGCTATGTACGGTACCGGTCCTGAGCGCTCTGCATAGCGTGACCTCACCTTACGCGGCATTTGGCCTGGTAATGGTTGCACTGGTGATCGTCAGCTTCTACACCTCGATAAGCGGTATTCTTAAGGCTGAGATGTTCCCGGCACAGGTACGGGCATTAGGGGTGGGGCTATCTTATGCGGTTGCTAATGCCTTGTTTGGTGGCTCCGCTGAATACGTTGCGCTTTCCCTGAAATCGGTAGGATTTGAAACGGCCTTCTTCTGGTATGTAACGGTTATGGGTGCAATCGCGTTTCTCGTCTCGCTGAAACTGCACCGCAAAGGAAAGGGGATCCGTCTTTAATGCCTCGCCAGTTGCCACACGGTATAACCCGTCGTGGCACCGGCGACATCCCATACAAAATCTTTCCAGCTCCAGCCGCTTCCTGTCGGGCGGCTGTCCCACAGCTCTTTTGATGCCCCCAGACTCAGGGAGAACATGACGCCAATGGTCGCACTGCGATCGCGGCTTATTCCCTGATGCTGCGCGTATTCATTACCGGCTGCGGAAAGCATCGCCGAGCCAATAAAGTGTTGTGCTTTATCTTGCCCGCTCCAGTTATCATTTGCCATATGACTACAGCCTGTTAATAACAATGCGCTTGCCAGCCAAAGATATTTCATCACGAAGCCCGAAAAAAAGCCCCGTCAGGAGGACGAGGCGCAGGTATCAGAGAATACGGCTAATTAGTTTATCGATACGGATACGGCGCAGACGACGGATCAACTTGCGCACTTTGACCGGATAGTCAGCGATACTCTGTAGATCGCGATAGTGGTTCACAACAGTCGTATGTGTGCGAATAAGTTCCAGTTCCTTCTCTCGCTGCGCGGTTAACTCATGTTTAGGATCGTGGATCAGCACGGCATTTTCCAGATCCAGTCGCCACGCGCGCGGGTTCAGGTTATTCCCTGTCAGCAGGATCCATTCATCATCCACCCACATCCCTTTCAGGTGATAGCTGTTGTCGTCATCTTTCCATAAACGTACCACCAGCTGATCGGTATTCACATAATATTGCAGGCGGCTTAAGAAACGACGCAGGTTGATCTCATAAAGGTAGGGCAAAGCACCGATAATTTTAAACGGTTGATCTTCGGGGATATAAAAATCATTCGCCGTTTTATCACCCACGATAATTTCAACTTTTTTGCCTTCACGCAGTAGCTGAATAATATTGCGCACCAGCACCGCTGGCAGGTTGAAATAAGGCGTGCAAATGGTGAGTTTATGCTCTGTACAGGGCATTAAGTGGAAAATCGTTTTGTTCAGCGGACTGGATTTCCCCAGACCAACGAGCGGGGTGACAGCCAGCTGGTCATTGTTCGCATCGCCCGCGAAATGGAACGTGGCATCGCGCAACGCCTGGCGAAAAAGGCGAATATCGTTTTTGATTTCCGGGCTTTTTGGCCGCTCCGGGTTATCAAGACGATTAACTCCGCGCCCCTGAATCAGGTTCTGTTCCACCCAGCTTTGCATCACATCCGCCATCTGAGGGTTACGAATCACCTGGTAACGGTCGTAGCGGTACTTATCGTGCTGATGCAGGTAGACGTCATTCAGACTCGCGCCGCTGTACAGCACGCTGTCATCAATGATGAAACCTTTAAAGTGGAGTACGCCGAGGGCTTCACGGGTGTTGACCGGCACACCGTATACCGGAACCGCGACGCCAGGATTTTCCTGCGCCAGGCGGCAATACCAGTCGGCATTCGTGTCTGAGGCGGCGGCACCAATACGCCCACGCTGGGCGCGATGCCAGTCGACAAGAACGCAGATTTCCAGCTCTGGTCGTTGGCGCTTAGCGTCATACAGCGCGTTGAGGACGCCTTTCCCGCCATCGTCCTGCTCCAGATACAGGGCGATAATCGTTATGCGACGCGTGGCGCTGGCTATTTTTTCCAGCAGCGTCTCCCTGAATTCCGCGGGCGAATAGAAAAAGGTTACATCATCAACTGATTGAGAAAGCTTGGGTAGTTGGGCAAGGTGTTGTTGATGTTTATTACGCTTAAATTTTGACAACATCACAGTGCGTTTCTTCTCTGTTTAATAAAGGGTCTTCTGTACCATGCAGACGACATAAGCGGACAATAATAACACTGTGCCTGCTAAAGTGGTCAACATTTCCAGTACCTTACTCAGAATTCTTCCATCCGATCCAGCTGAAGCGATAACCCGACGATCCCTTCCTCCAACTGAACATCGACGTCAAATCCCAGTTTTCGCGCAAGTGTTACCATGCCGCGATTGTTTGGCATCGTAATGCCATTTAAGCGCTTAAGTCCGTGATCTCGCGTATAACTGATAAGCTTTTCGAGTAAGCGCCGCCCAAGCCCAAGTCCTTTCAGATCAGAGCGCACCAGTACGGCGAACTCTGCATCGATATTGTCCGGATCGGAGATAGCGCGAGTCACTCCCAAAATTTCCTCACCGCTACCCGTTTGGCGAACAGCCACGAAGGCCATTTCCCGATCGTAGTCGATCTGCGTCATATTCGCTAAATCATCATGGGTAAATTCGTTTATTTCACTAAAGTAGCGATAATAAAGATCTTCTTTCGTCACCTGCGCGATAAACGCCTGTAGCTGAGGTTCATCTTCCGGAAGAATCGGACGAAACAGGCACTGTTCGCCGTTTTTCATCACGACGTGCTCTTCCAGATTTTGCGGATAGGGACGAATGGCCAGCCGGGATTCGCCGCTATCTGTGCAGGGCGCCACCGTCATGGTCACATCCAGCGCGATAAATTCGCTGCCGGAGGCCAGCAACGGATGGATATCAAGACGCTCTATCTCCGGGCAATCGACTATCAGGTTTGAAACCTGCACCAGAAACTGGCTCAGCCCGGCGATATCCAGCGCACGTAACGCGCTACGCCCGCGGATCTTTTTGCTTTTGATAGCCTGGATCACCAGATAGCGCGCCAGGTTCATATTCAGCGGCGGCAGCGCAACGGCGGCTTGATTCTCCGCGCGCCACTCCACACCCCCTTCGCCCAGCATCAGCAACGGACCGAACACCGGATCGTGCTCAACGACCACCCGTAGCTCCTGCGCGCCCGCGCGATTCGCCATGCTCTGCACCTGTAAGCCCTGAATGCGCGCCTGTGGCCAGCTCATTTTTACACGATCGATGATTGCGTCGGCGGCCTGCTGTACCTCTTTCGCGGTGCGCAGGTAGAGCATCACACCCTGAACCTCTGATTTGTGCGCAATATCGGGCGAGCGCAATTTCAGCGCCACCGGATAACCAATCTGCTCTGCGATATGCACCGCTTCGGCGCTGTCGCTGGCAATCCACGTTGGCAGAGTTTGTAGCCCCCAGGCCCGCAGGATAGGCTGGACTTCGTGGGTATCCAGGGTGGTCGCGCCCTCGGTTATCGCCTGACGCAGCAGGTTATGCGCCTCGGCGGTATCTTCGTTCAGATTTAGCGACAGGGCAGGCGTTTCACGTAGCTGTTTCTGGTTGCGGCGATACTCCACCATATGCATAAAGGCGGTGATGGAGCCTTCCGGCGTGCGATAGGTGGGCAGCCCGGCTTCGCTAAAGAAGCGTCGTGCTTCCTGGGAGGAAAACTCGCCGCACCAGTTGGTGAGCACGGTGACGTATTTACCACGCGGATGTTTCTTCAGGGCATTGATCAGCGCCAGCGCACTTTCACTACCGGGAGCCACGGCGCTTGGAGCATGGATAACCAGCAAAGCGTCGAAGTCCTGGCTATCGAGTAAAACATTCAGAGCTGCAATATACCGTTCGCTGCTCGCGTCATCGCGCAAGTCCAGCGGATTTCCCGCATCCACCGACTCTGGCAATGCGCTACGTAGCGCCGACACGGTCTCGTCGCTGAGCGTCGCCAGCTTTCCGTTACGCAACCATAGCTCGTCCAGCGCCAGCGCCGCCGGTGCTGCGCCATTACTGATAATCATTAACCGCTCACCGCGCAATGGCCGCATATGGCTGAGGGTTTCAACCGCCGAAAAGAGTTCATGGGTATCCTGCACCCGCAGCAACCCCGCGCGCTGGATGGCCGCATCCCAGGCCGGGTCGAGGCCCGCGTGTGAGTGTAACAGCCGCTGTGCCTGTGGGCTGCGGCCGCTTTTGATAACCAGTATCGGTTTATTGCGTGACGCGCTGCGTGCAGCAGAGACAAACCGCCGGGCGTCGCTTAAATGCTCCAGATAGAGCAGAATGGCGCTGGTTTTACTGTCCCGCGCGAGATAGTCCAGCAACTCGTCGACATCAATATCGAGGCTGTCACCGAGGGCGATAAAATAGGAAAAACCCATCTCGCGCTGCTGCGCCCAGTCAAGGATGGTATTGGAAACGGCGGCAGACTGAGAGATAAACGCCAGCTTACCACGGGTAATCGGCACCGGAGAGAAACTGGCGTTCAGCCCCTGCCAGGGGGCCAGCAAACCAAGGCTGTTCGGCCCAAGAAGGCGCATCTGGTAACGACCGGCGCAGGCCAGCAAATCTGCATGCTGTTCAGAAGGCGCAGAGAGGATAATGCAGGTTTTGCACCCTTTTTGCCCAAGCGCCTCAAGCAGTTCCAGATTGCGCCGGGCATGGGTGCAGAGTACGGCCAGGTCCGGCGTGAACGGTAAACTGGCGACATCCGGCCAGGCCAGCACGCCTTGTACCGCTTTCCAGGATGGCGTGACGGGCAGCACCGGCCCGTCGAAACCGCCCGCCAACAGGTTGCGCATCATAAAATAACCGGCGCGATCCTTTTTCATCGATGCGCCCACCACCGCAATAGATTTCGGACGCAGTAACGCTTCCAGCCCTCGTTGGCTCATACCGGCCTCCACAAAAGAGTGACCAGAAGATTTTAAACGTTTTCTGTTGATATTGCTGTGATGGCGGCCGGATGATGAGGCTTGCCTGCCAGATAGCGCTCACGAAACAGAACAAAATGCTCGCCAAGCGCCTGGGCCGCAAGCGTATCCTGAGCCAGAGCCAGCAAGGCGATCGCCACCTCTGCCGTGCAGTATTGATCTTCGCTGTGGGCAATGCGCAGGCGGTACGCCGACACGCGGGAGAGATCGACAGAAATAACCGGTAGCGCGTCGAGCCACGGGCTTTTGCGAAACATCTTACGCGCCTCCGTCCAGGTGCCATCCAGCATAATAAAAAGCGGCGGTTTACCCGGCGGCGGTGCGCTTAATACCTGTCGTTCGCTGCCAGCGTACGAGGCCGGAAACACCACGATAGGCTGGTACTCATCGCTCTGGCATAAATCGATAAGCGCCTGCGGCGGTGCCGTGCGTGACCATTGAAAGGCTAACGTATCGGGCAGCACGTCTGCTATCAGTCGCCCGGTATTGCTGGGTTTCATTGGCTCGGTATCAAACATCACCAGGCAAAAGCGGCTGCGCGCGGCGGTAGGCGTAATGGTGTCACACAAACACTGTTTGAGCGGGAGCAGGCAGCGCTGGCAACGGCGGATACGGTTACCGCGCGCAAGGAACGGGCGCGTCGAACGGGCAAGGCGCTCAGCACGAAGTGTAAGGACAGCGTTATTAGTCATGAAAAGAGGCACTGGAAAAAGGCTATTGTCGCAGAGGCGAAAACGGGGCACAAGATGCGCCCCGGCAGGTTTACAGTGATTCGTTCAGCCAGCTATCGAAAGGCGCTTTTGGCACTGCGCCGCTGAGCGTATCGACCACTTCGCCATTTTTGAACAGCATAATGGTCGGAATACTGCGAATACGAAAGCGCGCGCTCAGTTCGCGCTCGACTTCAGTATTCACCTTCACAAAACGGATTTTACCGCTGCGTTCTTCCGCCACATCTTCAAAGATAGGCGCGAAGCTGCGGCACGGGCCGCACCACGGCGCCCAGAAATCCACCACCACGGGCAGATCGTCTTTTAATAATTTATCCAGCGTTTCGTCAGTTGCGTTGATGACATCTCCGGCGAATAATTCATGCCCACAGCGTCCACATTTGGCAGCATCGTTCACTCTTTCTTCGGGAATGCGGTTCAGCGCCTGACAGCTTGCACATACGGTATTCATAACTAACCTCAGGAAAGCGATGGTACAGAGCGGCGTTTCGCCGATTTGTTTCTTTGATGTTACATATTATTGATAAGAAGGTTTTAAACGACAATGTGTTTTGTTCAATGAATACGATAGTCGAGAGCTTTTGAATGAATTAATGGCGAAGCGCAGGGACATCAGGTAATCTGCGCGCTTCGCGCAGCGCTGGTGGAGAAAAGCATGAACGATGAATTAAAGAACAAAAGCGGCAAGGTCAGAGTGATGTATGTCCGCAGTGATGATGATTCCGATAAACGTACCCATAACCCGCGTACCGGGAAAGGGGCAGGGCGTAGCGGATCGTCTCGTGCCGACGGTGGCCGTCGCCCCTCCCGCGATGACAGAAGTCGTCCGCAACGCGACGATTTCAACAAACGTAACGATTCCCCGTGGCGTACCGTCTCCCGTGCGCCGGGCGATGAGGCACCGGCAAAACCGGACCACGGCGGTATCAGTGGTAAAAGCTTTATCGACCCGGAAGTGCTGCGTCGCCAGCGCGCCGAAGAGACCCGCGTCTATGGGGAAAATGCCTGCCAGGCGCTGTTCAGCAGCCGTCCGGAGTCGATTGTTCGCGCCTGGTTTGTACAAAGCGTCACGCCGCGTTTTAAAGAAGCGCTGCGCTGGATGGCCGCGAACCGCAAAGCTTACCATGTGGTGGATGAAGCCGAGCTGGAGAAAGCGTCCGGCACCGAGCACCACGGTGGCGTTTGCTTCCTGATTAAAAAACGCAACGGCATGAGCGTGGATCAATGGGTTGCGCAGGCAGGCGAAGAAGATTGTGTGCTGGCGCTGGAAGATGTCGGCAACCCGCATAACCTCGGCGCAATTATGCGTAGCTGCGCGCACTTTGGCGTGAAAGGCGTGGTGTTGCAGGACGCGGCGGTGATCGAGTCTGGCGCGGCAGTCCGTACGGCAGAAGGCGGCGCTGAGCATGTGCAGGCTATTACTGGCGACAGCTTTATGGATGCGCTGGAAGATTTCCGCAAGGCAGGCTATGCCCTGGTAACGACCTCTAGCCATAAAGGCATGTCGCTGTTTAAAGCGGAGCTGCCGAAAAAAATGGTGCTGGTGTTAGGCCAGGAGCGTGATGGCCTGTCCGATGCGGCGCTGGCCAGCGCTGATCTGAGCGTCTCTATTGATGGCACCGGGAACGTTGAAAGCCTCAACGTCTCCGTTGCCACCGGCGTACTGCTCGCGCAGTGGTGGCGTCAGAACAAAGCATAAAATGAAGGCCGGGTACTACACCCGGCCTTTTTTGTTACTCACTCTCAGCCGGTAATGTCGGCATCCAGTCAATCGGTTTTTCCCCTCGCTGTTCCAGCCACTGATTCGCCAGTACAAAATGATTACAGCCAAAGAAGCCCCGGTGCGCTGAGAGCGGTGACGGGTGAGGCGCTTTCAGTACGTGGTGGCGGGAACCGTCAATAATGGCGCCCTTTTTCTGCGCGTGCGAACCCCAGAGTAAAAACACCACGCCTTCGCGATGCGTATTGATAAGGCTTATCACTTTATCGGTAAATGTTTCCCAGCCAAGACTGGCATGTGAGTGCGCCTGCCCGGCGCGTACCGTTAGTACGGTGTTGAGCAGCAGTACGCCCTGGCGCGCCCAGCTTTCAAGATAGCCATGATTCGGGCGAACAAAACCCGGCACGGTGTTCTCCAGCTCTTTATACATATTCAACAGCGAAGGCGGAATTGCCACACCAGGTCGCACAGAAAACGCCAGGCCGTGCGCCTGGCCGGGGCCGTGATACGGGTCTTGCCCGAGGATCACGACTTTGACATCGCCCAGTTCGGTAAAGCGAAAAGCGTTAAACACATCCTTTTGCGGTGGGTAGATGGTAACGCCGGACTGACGCTCTGCGGCAACCGTGCTGAGGGTGTTGATGAAATAAGGTTGCTGTTTTTCGTCTGCCAGCACGTCATGCCATGTTTGTGATGTGGTCATCCCGCTCTCCTGCGAAGTTTGTTCCGTCTAGCTTAACTGCTTATTTCAGCAGAACAAAATTTGCTGACATGCCGCTCAAATTTTTTTGAAAATTTACACTTTTTGGCAAATCTGCGCGGCTGCGTAACTTGATATAAAACAAGAAATTTCCCCTATCACCCTTTTTGTGGTGTGGTTTTTATTGATTTAAATCAAAGAATGGTGGGTGTCAGGCTGGTATATAAACAAGCAGACAACATTGGTTTTACCATTTGGCCAGTTTTGAACGGCCAAATAGATATCGTGCCTGAGGGAGGCTAATTATGATTACTGGTATCCAGATTACTAAAGCAGCAAACGACAACCTGTTAAATTCGTTCTGGCTGCTCGACAATGAAAAAGGCGAAGCGCGCTGCGTATGTGCAAAAGGTGACTTTGCAGAAGATGAAGTCGTTTCCGTCAGCAAACTGGGTGATATCGAATACCGCGAAATTCCGATGGAAGTGAAACCGGAAGTGCGCGTGGAAGGCGGTCAGCACCTGAACGTAAACGTACTGCGCCGTGAAACGCTGCTTGATGCGGTAGAGCATCCGGAAAAATATCCGCAGCTGACCATCCGTGTATCCGGCTACGCTGTACGTTTCAACTCACTGACCCCGGAACAGCAGCGCGACGTTATCGCTCGTACTTTTACCGAAAGCCTGTAATTTTCAGGTACACACAGCAAAACGCCGGGAAACCCCGGCGTTTTTTTTACTCTTCGGTATTTTGCTGTTCGTTACCGCTGGTGCTTGGTTTACGGCGCTTACCGATGTTTTTGGTATCGCGGTGGCGTTTTTTCACCCGTGGCTTCTCTTTTTCTTTCTCTTTTTTCTTCTCTTCACGCTTCGCCAGCGCTTTTTTCGACGGCTTGCCTTTGAGCTTCTCGCTTGGCGTACGGGTTTTTGGCCGCAGCTCGTCAATCACACGGGCCTTCAGCGGCTCTTCAACATAGCGGCCAATTTTACCCAGCAGCAGGTGATCGTGAGCTTCCACCAGGGAAATCGCCGTACCTTTGCGTCCCGCGCGACCGGTACGCCCGATACGGTGCAGATAGGTATCCCCGCTGCGCGGCATATCAAAGTTAAAAACATGGCTGACATCAGGAATATCAATCCCGCGCGCGGCCACATCGGTTGCGATAAGCACATTCACGCGACCGTCAGTCAGGCGTTTGATGGCCTCGTTACGCTTCACCTGAACCATCTCGCCTTCGAGATAGCAGTTGTTGATCCCCGCTTCACGCAGCCAGTTTGCCAGCTCATGCACGCGCTCACGCTTGCGCACAAACACGATTGAGCGGCTGGTCTCCGGCTGTTTCAACAGGTGCACCAGCAGTGCGGTTTTGTGCTCGATATCGTCGGCACGGTAGTACCACTGGTGGATTTTTTTACGCTCGCGCGTGGACGGTGTGGCGGAAACCTCTACCGGCTCTTCCAGCAGGCGCTCGGCAAAATCTTTGATTGCGTCGCCTTCGAGCGTTGCGGAAAAGAGCATGGTCTGCTTACGCCAGCGGGTTTCGCCCGCGATATGCTCAATATCCTGCGCGAAGCCCATATCCAGCATACGGTCGGCTTCATCCAGGATCAGCGTTTCAACGGCGCGGCAGTCAAAGTTCTCTTCTTTAATATATTGCAGCAGGCGGCCGGTGGTGGCTACCACGACATCCTGGTTTTCGCTGAACACTTCGGCGTGGTTCATATACGCAACACCACCGGTAATGGTAGCAATATCCAGATGGGTATGCGCTGCCAGTTCGCGGGCGTGATCGGCAACCTGCATCGCCAGTTCACGGGTTGGCGTCAGGATCAAAATGCGCGGCGGACCGGATTTCTTGCGTGGAAAGTCCAGAAGGTGTTGCAACGCAGGCAGCAGATATGCCGCTGTTTTACCCGTACCGGTTGGCGCAGAACCGAGGACATCACGCCCTTCAAGCGCAGGCGGAATGGCAGCAGCCTGAATAGCGGTCGGGCGTGTAAAGCCTTTATCCTGGAGCGCGTCCAGCAGGCTGTCATCAAGTTCTAGTTCGGAAAAAGTCGTTACAGTCATGGTCTACCTCTGTGTGGGGCGCTGATTATAGACGTTACGGCTACAATCTTCATCTGTTGTCTGCTTATCGCTTTTCCAGCGCTGCGCTTTCCCCTATGCTAAACCTGTTTCCGTTTCGAGGTTAGAGAAATGCTTTCGCCAAAGGCTCAGTTGCGCCGTGACGGCTTTACCTTTAAAGAATTTTTTGTCGCTCACGATCGTTGTGCCATGAAAGTGGGTACGGATGGGGTGATGCTGGGGGCATGGTTGCCGGTTGCCAGGGCTCGCCATGTGCTGGATATCGGGACCGGCAGCGGGCTGCTTGCGCTGATGCTGGCGCAAAGAACACCGGCGCAAGCCGTTATTGACGCGGTGGAACTTGACGCGCAGGCCGCTGCGCAGGCGCAGGAAAATGCGCAGGCTTCGCCCTGGGCGCAACGTATTCATATTCACCATGCTGATATTCGCCAGTGGAGCCAGCAGACGACCGTTCGTTACGATCTTATCGTCAGTAATCCGCCTTATTACGATGAAGGCGTGAAATGCGCTACGCCGGAACGCGACCGCGCACGCTACACCACCACGCTTGATCACCAGGCGTTACTGGAAACCGCGGCCATGTTGATAACCGAAGAGGGATACTTCTGCGTGGTGCTACCGATTGAAACCGGCGAGTCGTTTACGCAAAAAGCGCAGCGCCTGGGCTGGCACCTGCGTTTACGCACCGATGTCAGCGAAACCGACAGCCGCCTGCCGCATCGCGTTTTGCTGGCGTTTTCGCCAAAAGCGGGGGAAGTCTTCCTCGACAGGCTGGTGATCCGTGGGCCGGATCAGCGCTATTCGCAGAGCTATACCGCGCTGACCCAGGCGTTTTATCTTTTTATGTGATGACATGCGGTGTCAGCACCGTCGGGCCTGCGTCCGGCAACTGCGCCGGGTAATCCAGGGTAAAGTGCAGGCCACGGCTCTCTTTGCGCTGCATCGCACAGCGAACAATCAGCTCTGCCACCTGCACCAGGTTGCGCAGTTCCAGTAAATTGTTCGAGACGCGGAAATTGGCGTAGTACTCGTCAATTTCCTGCTGTAGCAGCCTGATACGGCGCAGGGCGCGCTCCAGGCGTCGGGTGGTGCGCACTATTCCGACGTAGTCCCACATAAATAGCCGCAATTCATGCCAGTTATGTTGCAAAATAACCCGCTCGTCGGCGTCATCCACACGGCTTTCGTCCCAGGCCGGTAGCGTGGGAGCGGGCTGAATATCATGAATGCGCCGGGAGATATCTTCCGCCGCCGACCAGCCATAGACCAGGCATTCAAGCAGTGAATTCGATGCCATACGGTTCGCCCCGTGCAGGCCGCTGTAACTGACCTCGCCAACGGCGTACAGGCTCTCCACATCTGTCCGACCATGCTTATCAATCATCACGCCGCCGCAGGTATAGTGCGCAGCGGGAACAATCGGCACCGGCTGTTTGGTTAAATCAATACCCAGCCCGAGCAATTTTTCATAAATCATCGGAAAGTGATGGCGGACAAATTCTGCCGGTTTATGGCTGATATCAAGATACATACACTCAACGCCCAGCCGCTTCATCTCATGATCGATAGCGCGCGCGACGATATCCCGTGGAGCCAGCTCGCCGCGGGCGTCAAAGTCAGGCATAAAGCGCGTACCGTCAGGGCGCTTGAGATGCGCGCCTTCTCCCCGTAGCGCCTCGGTCAGCAGGAAGTTACGCGCCTGCGGGTGAAACAACGCTGTTGGGTGAAACTGGTTGAACTCCAGGTTTGCTACCCGGCAGCCCGCTCGCCAGGCCATCGCAATGCCATCACCAGAAGCAATATCCGGGTTGGTCGTATATTGATAAACCTTTGATGCGCCCCCGGTTGCCAGCACAACGGCTTTAGCCTGACAGGTGACGACGCGCTCCTGGTTGCGGTTCCATACCCATGCGCCGACAACGCGACGAGCGCCAGGGAGACCGATTTTGTCTGAAATAATCAGGTCCACTGCGTTGCAGCGCTCCAGTATGCGAATGTTGGGGTGATTAATCGCTTTACTGACCAGCGTATTTTCTACTGCTTTACCGGTGGCATCAGCTGCGTGAAGAATGCGACGATGGCTGTGTCCGCCTTCCCGCGTAAGGTGATAGTTGGCTTCGCCGTTTTCAGCCACCTCGGTGTCAAAGCAGACGCCCTGGTCGATAAGCCACTGCACACACGATCGCGCATGGCTGGCGACAAACTCCGCCGCTTGCCGGTCAACAATACCGGCGCCGGCAATCAGCGTATCTTCTACATGGGAGGCGATGCTGTCCGTTTTATCAAAAACCGCGGCAATCCCCCCTTGCGCATACAAGGTAGAGCCTTCGTTTATCGGCCCTTTACTCAGGACGATGACGTTATGTTGCGCAGCCATGCGTAACGCCACCGACAGACCAGCCGCTCCGCTGCCTATCACTAATACATCACAGGAAAATTCCGTCGTCGTGTTCATGAGAGTGTGTTTAGTATATTAAACATTGATGCTGAGAATAGCACTCTCAGGTGAATTAATGGCAAGTTTTTTTATTTTTTGTATTTAGCACTAAACGCGAGGCTAAAAGAAAAGGAGGTTGCGGGCGCGAAGCAAACACTTATTAAAGATGAAAAAAATGCGCTATTGCGTTACTCTCTGGCGATCTTAAGGTCTTTTCTTTGAGAAACGGATCGTTCACTGCTTGCAGACTTATAATGATTCATAATGAAAAGTTCGTAGAACGGTGTACAAAAATAAAGGCGTAACGGAACTTAACAACCTATCCGCTCTCTAATTGGCTGCTTGCTCATGATAGTGCAGTATTGGAGTGGCGTTTCTGGATACGCGTGGAAATTGGTTTTGGGGAGACATTACCTCGGATGAGCGAGCAGTTAACGGATCAGGTCCTTGTCGAAAGGGTACAGAAAGGGGATCAGAAAGCGTTCAACTTACTGGTAGTTCGCTACCAGCATAAGGTGGCGAGTCTGGTTTCCCGCTATGTACCTTCAGGCGATGTGCCCGATGTCGTACAAGAGTCATTTATAAAGGCCTATCGCGCGCTTGATTCATTCAGGGGGGATAGTGCTTTTTATACCTGGCTGTACCGAATTGCTGTTAATACAGCAAAAAATTACCTGGTCGCCCAGGGGCGCAGGCCGCCTTCCAGCGATGTGGACGCTATTGATGCGGAAAACTTCGAAAGTGGCGGCGCACTGAAAGAAATTTCGAACCCTGAGAACTTAATGTTGTCAGAAGAACTGAGACAAATAGTTTTCCGTACCATTGAGGCGCTTCCGGAAGATTTACGTATGGCCATTACCTTGCGGGAACTGGATGGCCTGAGTTACGAAGAGATTGCGGCCATCATGGATTGCCCGGTAGGTACCGTACGTTCACGTATCTTCCGTGCGCGGGAAGCTATTGATAATAAAGTTCAACCGCTTATCAGGCGTTGACGATAGCGGGATACTGGAAAAGGTATTAGGCATGCAGAAAGAAAAACTTTCCGCTTTAATGGATGGTGAAATGCTGGATAACGAGCTGCTCAGCGAGCTGGCAAACGATCCGCAAATGCAGCAAACATGGGAGAGTTATCACCTTATTCGCGACACCATGCGCGGTGATACTGCCGAACACATCCATTTCGATATCTCAGCCCGAGTCATGGCCGCGATTGAGAACGACGCTGCGTCATCGCCAGCGCCACTGATCCCCGAAGCCCAACCGGCACCCCATGAGTGGCGTAAAATGCCGTTCTGGCATAAAGTGCGCCCGTGGGCCAGCCAGCTCACCCAGATGGGTGTCGCTGCGTGCGTTTCGCTTGCTGTTATTGTTGGCGTCCAGCACTATAATGGGCAGTCTGAATCCACCCAGCAGCCCGAGGCGCCGGTGTTTAACACGCTGCCGATGATGGGCAAAGCCAGCCCGGTGAGCCTGGGTGTTCCGGCTGATGCCACGGCAAGTACCGGTCAGCAACAGCAGGTGCAGGAACAGCGTCGTCGCATCAATGCGATGCTGCAGGACTACGAACTGCAACGCCGTCTGCACTCTGAACAGCTTCAGTTTGAGCAGGCGCAAACGCAGCAGGCCGCTGTCCAGGTGCCAGGAAATCAAACTTTAGGAACGCAATCGCAGTAATGAAGCAACTTTGGTGTGCCATGTCTGTTGTGGCTGCTGGCCTGTTTTTCTCTGTTAACGCCTCGGCTGATGTATCGTCCGGGGCGTTGTTGCAGCAGATGAATGCGGCGAGCCAGTCGCTTAACTACGAACTGTCTTTTATCAGCATTAATAAGCAGGGTGTGGAGTCGCTGCGCTATCGTCACGCGCGCCTTGACGATCAGCCTCTTGCGCAACTGCTGCAAATGGATGGTCCCCGCCGCGAAGTGGTACAGCGTGGCAACGAGATAAGCTACTTTGAGCCGGGTCTTGAACCCTTTACGCTCAACGGCAACTATATTGTCGATTCGCTGCCTTCACTGGTCTATACCGATTTCAAACGTCTCTCACCCTGGTATGACTTCATCTCTGTCGGGCGTACACGTATTGCCGATCGTCTTTGCGAAGTGATCCGCGTGGTGGCGCGAGACGGGACGCGCTACAGCTACATTGTGTGGATGGATGCCGAAACGCACCTGCCGATGCGTGTTGATTTGCTCGATCGCGATGGCGAAACGCTTGAACAGTTTCGCGTAATCGCCTTTACCGTTAATGGGCAGGTTGCGAACAGTATGCAAACGCTGGCAAAAGCTAACCTGCCGCCGCTGCTTTCCGTCCCCGCTGGCGATGACGTGCAGTTTAACTGGGCGCCTTCCTGGCTGCCGCAGGGCTTCAGTGAGGTCGCCAGCAGCCGCCGCAAATTGCCGACGGTTGATATGCCTGTCGAATCCCGCCTCTATTCTGATGGCTTATTCAGCTTTTCGGTTAACGTCAATCGCGCGAACCAGAACAGCGGCGATCAACTCTTGCGTACCGGCAGGCGCACGGTGAGCACTGCGGTGCGAGACAATGCTGAAATCACCATCGTCGGCGAACTTCCTCCGCCAACCGCAAAACGTATTGCGGACAGCATTAAATTCAGGGCCGCACAATGATTAAAGAGTGGGCGACCGTCGTCTCCTGGCAAAATGGCGAAGCGCTGGTCGAATGCGACGTTAAAGCTTCCTGTAGCAGCTGCGCTTCCCGCGTGGGCTGCGGTAGCCGGGTGCTGAATAAACTGGGGCCGCAAACCACGCATACGCTTGTCGTACCCTGCGCGCAGCCGCTGGTGGCAGGGCAGAAGGTGGAGCTGGGTATTGCTGAAGCCAGCCTGCTCGGATCGGCCCTGCTGGTCTATATGTCTCCACTGGCAGGGCTTTTTGCCATTGGCGCCATTTTTCAGACAATGTTTGGTTCCGATTTTGCCACGCTCTGCGGCGCGCTGCTCGGCGGTACGGGCGGCTTCCTTCTTGCGCGCGGGTTGTCGCCAACACTTGCTTCCCGTCACGCATGGCAGCCGGTTATCTTAAGCGTCGGGCTGGCTCCAGAGCTGCTTCGCGTTGATAATGACGCTGATGAGCCACGCCAGTGATTTAACTGAAATTCGCGACTCTTCTCTTGCTCGTATGAGCATTTCCCCGCATTGTGGTTGTAGTGTAGAATGCGGCGTTTCAGTATATTTTACGTCAGGCGCGAACAGGCCTCTTAGTGACTCGTAAGGCATAAAAACTCATTATATGAAGAATATTCGTAACTTTTCGATCATCGCACACATCGACCACGGTAAGTCGACGCTGTCTGACCGTATCATCCAGATTTGCGGTGGTCTTTCCGATCGCGAAATGGCGGCGCAGGTTCTTGATTCGATGGATCTGGAGCGTGAGCGCGGTATCACCATCAAAGCGCAAAGCGTCACCCTGGATTACAAGGCCAGCGACGGCGAGACTTACCAGCTGAACTTTATCGACACGCCAGGGCATGTTGACTTCTCTTATGAAGTTTCCCGCTCGCTTGCCGCCTGTGAAGGCGCGCTGCTGGTGGTGGATGCCGGGCAGGGCGTAGAAGCGCAGACGCTGGCAAACTGCTACACCGCCATTGAGATGGATCTGGAAGTCGTACCGGTACTCAATAAAATTGACTTGCCGGCGGCCGATCCTGAGCGCGTGGCGGAAGAGATCGAAGATATTGTCGGTATTGATGCTACCGACGCGGTGCGCTGCTCGGCGAAAACCGGCGTTGGCGTACCGGACGTACTGGAGCGCCTGGTTCGCGATATTCCGCCGCCGGAAGGCGACCCGGATGCGCCGTTACAGGCCCTGATCATCGACTCCTGGTTTGATAACTACCTCGGCGTTGTTTCGCTGGTGCGGATTAAAAACGGCACCCTGCGTAAAGGCGAAAAAATTAAAGTGATGAGCACCGGCCAGGTGTACAACGCCGACCGCCTGGGTATTTTCACGCCGAAACAGGTTGATCGTACCGAGCTGAAATGCGGCGAGGTGGGCTGGTTAGTTTGCGCTATCAAAGATATTCTCGGCGCGCCGGTTGGCGATACCCTGACCAGCGCGCGTAATCCGGCAGACAAAGCGCTGCCCGGCTTTAAAAAAGTGAAGCCGCAGGTTTACGCGGGCCTGTTCCCGGTCAGTTCTGATGATTACGAAAACTTCCGCGATGCGCTTGGCAAGCTAAGTCTCAATGACGCCTCCTTATTCTACGAGCCGGAAAGCTCAACGGCGCTGGGCTTCGGCTTCCGCTGTGGCTTCCTGGGTCTGCTGCATATGGAGATTATCCAGGAGCGTCTGGAGCGTGAATACGATCTGGACTTGATTACCACAGCGCCGACCGTTGTGTATGAAGTGCAGACCACCAATAAAGAAGTTATCTATGTCGACAGCCCCTCTAAGCTGCCGCCGCTGAATAACATCGAAGAGCTGCGCGAGCCTATCGCCGAGTGTCATATGCTGCTGCCGCAGGAGTATCTGGGCAACGTTATCACCCTGTGCGTTGAGAAGCGCGGCGTGCAAACCAACATGGTTTACCACGGCAAACAGGTGGCGCTGACGTATGAAATCCCGATGGCGGAAGTGGTGCTGGATTTCTTCGATCGTCTGAAGTCAACGTCGCGCGGCTATGCTTCGCTCGATTACAACTTTAAGCGTTTCCAGGCTTCAAACATGGTGCGCGTAGATGTGCTGATTAACGGCGAGCGAGTTGATGCGCTGGCGCTTATCACGCACAACGATAACGCGCCGTACCGTGGCCGCGAGCTGGTGGAGAAGATGAAAGAGCTTATTCCTCGCCAGCAGTTTGATATCGCCATTCAGGCGGCTATCGGCAACCATATTATTGCCCGCTCGACGGTAAAACAGCTGCGTAAAAACGTGCTGGCAAAATGCTATGGCGGCGACGTCAGCCGTAAGAAAAAGCTGCTGCAGAAACAAAAAGAAGGTAAGAAGCGAATGAAGCAGGTCGGCAACGTCGAACTGCCGCAAGAAGCATTCCTCGCCATTCTGCACGTTGGCAAAGAGAGCAAATAACCTTAAGGAGTTGGCATGGCGAACATGTTTGCCTTGATCCTGGTGATCGCAACGCTGGTGACCGGCGTTTTATGGTGCCTGGATAAATTTATTTTTGCGCCAAAACGACGGGAACGTCAGGCTGCCGCGCAGGCAGCCACAGGAGAGGCGCTGGATAAACATACGCTAAAGAAAATCGGCCCGAAACCGGGCTGGCTGGAAACGGGAGCGTCTGTTTTTCCGGTACTGGCGATCGTGCTGGTTGTGCGTTCCTTTATTTATGAACCCTTCCAGATCCCATCAGGTTCAATGATGCCAACGCTGTTAATTGGTGATTTTATTCTGGTGGAGAAGTTTGCTTACGGTATTAAAGATCCTATCTACCAGAAAACGTTAATAGAAACCGGGCACCCAAAACGCGGAGACATCGCGGTATTTAAATATCCCGACGATCCGCGTCTTGATTATATTAAGCGCGTGGTTGGGCTGCCTGGCGATAAAGTCTCATACGATCCGCTGACCAAACAGGTGACCGTCCAGCCAAATTGCCGTTCTGGCCAGGCGTGCGATAACGCGCTGCCTGTGACCTACAGCAACGTAGAACCGAGTGATTTTGTGCAGACGTTCGGTCGCCGTAACGGTGGCGAAGCGAGCAGCGGTTTCTTCGAGCTGCCGAAAGGCGAAACTCGCCCGGACGGTATTCGTCTCAATGAGCGTAAAGAGACGCTGGGCGATGTGACGCACCGTATTCTGACGGTACCTATCGCACAGGATCAGGTCGGCATCTACAATCGCCAGAGCGGGCAGCCTGCGGGAACGTGGATTGTGCCGCCGGGTCACTACTTTATGATGGGCGACAACCGCGATAACAGCGCAGACAGCCGCTACTGGGGCTTTGTGCCGGAGGCCAACCTGGTCGGTCGCGCAACGGCTATCTGGATGAGTTTCGATAAGCAAGAAGGTGAATGGCCGACAGGCGTGCGCCTGAATCGTATTGGCGGAATTCATTAATTAATCGGGGGGCTAATAATATTGCCCCCCGAATTATTTCACCGATTATTCCCTTCAGGCTAACGACAACCCCGGTGGTTGCGTATAGAATATTCCCCCGAAGTTTAAGGCTGGCTCCCACGGGTGCCACATCACACGAAAGCGCGTTGATTTCCTCAGGTCGGTTTCGTGTGCTGCATTATTGACGCATTTATTTATTGGTAACGCATGAATCCCATCGTAATTAATCGGCTTCAACGGAAGCTGGGCTACACTTTTCAACATCATGAACTGTTACAGCAGGCATTAACTCACCGCAGCGCGAGCAGCAAACATAATGAGCGCCTCGAATTTCTCGGCGACTCAATTTTAAGTTATGTGATTGCTAACGCACTTTACCATCGCTTCCCGCGCGTGGATGAAGGGGATATGAGCCGGATGCGCGCGACGCTGGTGCGTGGTAACACGCTCGCTGAAATCGCCCGCGAGTTTGAGCTGGGCGAGTGCCTGCGTTTAGGGCCGGGCGAGCTGAAAAGCGGCGGTTTTCGCCGTGAATCTATTCTGGCGGACACCGTTGAAGCGTTGATTGGCGGGGTGTTCCTCGATAGCGATATCCAGACCGTCGAAAGACTGATTTTGAGCTGGTATCAAACCCGACTGGACGAAATCAGTCCGGGCGATAAGCAAAAAGATCCGAAAACGCGCCTGCAGGAGTTTTTGCAGGGTCGCCATCTGCCGCTACCTTCTTATCTGGTGGTGCAGGTGCGTGGTGAAGCGCACGATCAAGAATTTACTATCCACTGCCAGGTTAGCGGCCTGAGTGAACCGGTGGTTGGCACGGGTTCCAGCCGCCGTAAGGCGGAGCAGGCTGCCGCCGAACAGGCGCTGAAAAAACTGGAGTTGGAATGAGCACTGAAACTGAAAAAAATTATTGTGGGTTTATCGCTATCGTCGGGCGTCCGAACGTTGGCAAATCTACCCTGTTAAACAAGCTGCTCGGGCAGAAGATCTCTATCACCTCCCGTAAAGCTCAAACCACGCGCCACCGCATTGTGGGTATCCATACCGAAGGACCGTATCAGGCTGTGTATGTCGACACGCCTGGCCTGCATATGGAAGAGAAGCGCGCGATCAACCGCCTGATGAACAAAGCGGCCAGCAGCTCCATCGGCGACGTTGAGCTGGTAATTTTTGTCGTTGAAGGTACGCGCTGGACGCCGGACGATGAAATGGTGCTTAACAAGCTGCGCGATGGCAAAGCACCGGTTATCCTGGCGGTTAACAAAGTGGATAACGTGCAGGAAAAAGCCGATCTTCTGCCGCATCTGCAATTCCTGGCAAGCCAGATGAACTTCCTTGATATTGTGCCGATTTCCGCAGAAACAGGCATGAATGTCGATACAATTGCCAGCATCGTTCGCAAACATCTGCCGGAAGCGGAGCATCACTTCCCGGAAGATTATGTCACCGATCGCTCTCAGCGCTTTATGGCCTCTGAAATCATTCGCGAGAAGCTGATGCGTTTTCTTGGCGCGGAGTTGCCGTATTCCGTTACCGTTGAAATCGAACGCTTTATTACCAACGAGCGCGGCGGTTATGACATCAACGGGCTGATCCTTGTTGAGCGCGAAGGGCAGAAGAAAATGGTGATTGGCAACAAAGGCGCCAAAATCAAAACCATTGGTATCGAAGCGCGTAAAGATATGGAAGAGATGTTCGAAGCCAAAGTTCACCTTGAGCTGTGGGTGAAAGTGAAATCCGGCTGGGCCGATGACGAGCGTGCGCTGCGCAGTCTTGGTTATGTAGACGATCTCTGAGTAAAGCAGAATGGAAGGTTGGCAGCGGGCCTTCGTTCTTCATAGCCGTCCCTGGAGCGAAACCAGCCTGATACTGGACGTTTTTACCGAGGAATCAGGCCGCGTGCGTCTGGTCGCAAAAGGCGCACGCTCCAAACGCTCCAACCTGAAAGGCGCGCTTCAGCCTTTCACCCCTCTGCTGGTGCGTTTTGGCGGGCGCGGCGAAGTTAAAACCCTGCGTAGCGCAGAAGCGGTCTCGCTGGCGCTGCCATTAAGCGGTATCACGCTCTACAGCGGACTTTACGTCAATGAGCTTATCTCCCGCGTGCTGGAGCATGAGACGCGCTTCTCAGCCCTTTTCTTTGATTACCTGCACTGTATCCAGGCCTTAGCTGGCGCAACCGGTTCGCCGGAACCGACCCTGCGCCGCTTCGAGCTGGCATTGCTCGGCCATCTTGGTTACGGCGTTGACTTCCTTCACTGTGCAGGCAGCGGCGAGCCGGTCGAGGACGCCATGACCTATCGCTACCGGGAAGAGAAGGGGTTTATCGCCAGCCTCGTTATTGATAATGCAACCTTTACCGGGCGCGATCTGCGGGCGCTGGCCGAGCGTGAGTTTCCCGATGCCGATACATTACGCGCGGCAAAGCGCTTTACCCGCATCGCCCTGAAGCCGTATCTTGGTGGCAAACCGTTAAAGAGTCGGGAGCTATTCCGGCAATTTATACCGAACCGGAATCTATCAAAACAATGAGGAGTGTCATGGCTGAACTACTGTTAGGCGTCAACATCGACCATATCGCCACGCTGCGTAACGCGCGCGGTACCGCCTATCCTGACCCGGTTCAGGCGGCATTTATCGCTGAGCAAGCCGGTGCCGACGGTATTACTGTGCATTTGCGTGAAGACCGTCGTCATATCACTGACCGTGATGTGAAGATACTGCGCCAGACGCTGCATACCCGAATGAATCTGGAGATGGCGGTGACCGACGAGATGCTGGCGATCGCCTGCGAAACGAAGCCGCACTTTTGCTGCCTGGTGCCGGAAAAACGCCAGGAAGTGACCACCGAAGGCGGGCTGGATGTTGCCGGTCAGCGTGAAAAAATGCGCGATGCCTGCCTGCGCCTGGCGGATGCGGGCATTCTTGTCTCGCTATTTATTGATGCCGACAGCACGCAGATTCAGGCGGCAGCGGACGTGGGCGCGCCGTACATTGAAATCCACACCGGTTGCTATGCGGATGCGAAAAGCGATGCTGAGCAGGCAAAAGAGCTGGAACGTATCGCACACGCGGCCACTTACGCGGCAAGCCTTGGGCTGAAAGTTAACGCAGGGCACGGGCTGACCTATCACAATGTAAAATCGATTGCTGCGCTGCCGGAAATGCACGAGCTGAATATTGGTCACGCTATCATCGGTCGGGCGGTGATGAGCGGTCTGAAAGAAGCGGTTTCTGAAATGAAACGCCTGATGCTGGAAGCGCGCGCATAATGGCAATCCTCGGCCTTGGCACCGATATCGTTGAAATTGAGCGCATCGAGGCGGTCATCGCCCGTAGCGGCGACCGGCTGGCAAAACGCGTCCTCAGCGCCAATGAGTGGGCGCAGTATCAGGCGCATCAACAGCCTGTGCGCTTTCTGGCGAAACGCTTTGCGGTAAAAGAAGCGGCGGCAAAAGCCTTTGGCACGGGGATCCGTAACGGGCTGGCTTTCAATCAGTTCGAAGTTTATAACGACGAACTGGGAAAACCGAGCCTGCGTTTGTGGGACGAAGCGCAGCGGCTGGCGGAGCGAATGGGCGTGCGCTCAACGCACGTAACGCTTGCCGATGAGCGTCACTACGCCTGCGCCACGGTTATTATTGAGAGCTAAATTTTATCGGCGTGATGCAGCTGGACGAACTTGTCCCACAGCTGTTCTTCCGTTTCGCGGTGTGCCGGATCTTTAAGGATGGTATTAGGGATCGGGCACACTTTCTGGCAGGTCGGCGTGTCATAGTGTCCGACGCACTCGGTACAGCGATCGCTGTTAATCTCATAAATGCTATCACCCAGCGAAATGGCTTCGTTCGGGCATTCCGGCTCGCACATATCGCAATTGATGCATTTTTTGGTAATTAACAGCGCCATCAGGAAATTCTCAGAAACAACACAAACAGGGCGGGCATTATACGATGATTCTCTGCTCAAACCAGTTTTTTTACCAGCTCCTGACTATGGCGAATGCGCTCCGGTGCGTGTTCCAAATCCTGCTGCACCAGCGCCATAAACAGCAAATCAGTTAGCATCATCTGCGCACTGGTTGAGGAGATCGCCGCGCTGCGCGTGGTTTGCTCCTCGGCGATAGTATACAAGCAGTGGGTCGCACGTTGTTGCAAGCCATTGGGGGTAAAACCGGTGATGGCGAGGATCTTGCCCCCGACGTGCAGCATCTCTTCAGCCGCCAGGTTTATCTCCCGCCGCTCGCCGGAATAAGAAATAGGCAGCAGTAAATCCTCAGGTGACATCGCCTGCACCGTAGCCAGAAGCGCATGCATATCCTGCTCAACGATGGCATTGACGCCAATTTTCATCAGCTTCCAGCCAAAATTGCGCGCCACCAGACCGGAAGCGCCAATGCCGGTCAGAATTATTCGCCGGGCATCGTGCAACAGCCGTACGCTTTCCAGCAGTTTGTCTTCGCTGTTGACATCCAGCGAGGCATGCATGGCGCTGAGGTTTTCTTTAATTAATTTTTCCCCCACCACCCGCAGAGAATCATCACCGCGAATCTTATTATGCAGGGGAATGGAATAGGGATTGGGGCTGCTGGCCAGCGCTTCGCTGATCGCCAGTTTCATCGCCGGAAAGCCTTTAAAATCCATTTTCTGGGCAAATTTAACCACGCTGGATTGACTCACCCCGGCTTCGGCCGCAAGCTGCTGCGAACTGAGATGCCGGGCGCGGTCGGGGTTTTCCAGCAGAAACTCAGCTAATTTTTTATCGCTCTGCGGCAGGTCTGGATAGCGCTGGCGAATACGAATCAAGCAATTCATAGGCACTCCGGAAGGCGGTAATGAAGGAAGCAAAACCACTTCCATCCATTTGTAATAATTATGAATTAAAACTTCCGTGAGTACAAAAAAAGTGTCAATTCGCGTTGATGGCGCTTAAGGGGAAGCGGGAGGATGCGCGTTCAGCCGCGGCGAATTATCCAGCTGACGAATGGCCGGGACAAGTGCGGCACACAGTGTGGCAACCACTACCGCGAGCGCGGAAAACAGCAGCACCTGGCTGCTGCCGTACTGCAAAGCCAGCGGCCCGGCGGCCAGCTCGCCAAGCGGAATGGCCACAAACGATCCCATTGCATCATAGGCATAAACCCGCGCCAGTTTATCTGCCGGAATATGCGTCTGCAGCGATTGCGCCCAGGTGACGCCAAAGAAACCAAAACTGACGCCAGCGATAAAAAATGCCGCCATAAGCCAGGGGCTCGTCGTCACCAGGCTTAGCAGAAAGATAGGCAGCGCACACAGGGCAACCAGAAGGGTGCCAAGAAACAGATCGCGGCGCGGACGCCAGCGCAGGGCGAGAAATGTCCCGGCAATCAGACCGACGCTTTGCGCTGCAACAATAATCCCCCAGCCGGTACGGCCAAAAGAGGTATCGGCAATCACCGGGCCAAGAACCATCACGATGCCGCTAAACGCGGCATTAATAATGGTGAACTGCACGACGATAGCCCATACCCATGCACGGCTGGCAAACTCCTGCCAGCCATCGCGCAAAT
Source organism: Vagococcus sp. WN89Y (assembly GCF_052220145.1). NCBI lineage: Bacteria > Bacillati > Bacillota > Bacilli > Lactobacillales > Enterococcaceae > Vagococcus > Vagococcus sp. WN89Y. Next base: position 25,609 of record NZ_JBQPOM010000029.1, read on the forward strand.
CCTGCACGATATTGCTTTGCGACGTTTTAAGCTGTATCGCACCGGCACGAATGCACAGATAGAGCGGTGCCGAGGCCGCAAAGCCCAGCGCATCGATAGCCAGTCCCCAGCCAGGCCCAACGGCACCTGTTAACACACCGCCCAGCGAAGCGCCAACAACGGTGCCGCTGTAAATCCCTAACTGTATCAATGCATTGGCTGCCCGCAGATGATGCGGTGCTACCGTTTGCGGCACCAGCGCGGAAGAGGCAGGCAGCGCAATGCCTGCCGCCGCGCCGTTGAGCGTGCCGAGCAGCGCCAGGCTCGTCACGGTAGCCGAACTGTCCAGCACCAGCCAGGCGACAACACCCTGGCTCAGGGCGGCTACCAGCGATGAGGAAACCAGCACCAGGCTGCGTGAATAGCGGTCTGCCAGCACGCCTCCGAGGAGCAAAAAGGCAACGTTAAAGACCGATCGCGCGGCGACAACAAAGCCTAAATCCGCCGCCGAACCGCCGATATCCAGCACCGCAAAAGCCAGCGCAATCGGCGCAATACCGTTACCCAGTACGGTCAGCAGGCGAGCAAAAAAGAGATAGCGGAAAGCGGCATAACGAAAGGCGTGCATTTTTTATACTAATAAGTCTGCTCAATAAGTTGGCCCAGTGTAGAGCATCTGCGGCATAACAATATAGCTGCTTATTATCGCGGGGCCGTTTCGTGACGGTGACCGGAAAATTAAGGTGTTATCTGTTAGGCTTCTTTTATTAGCGATCGCCAGCAGGAGGAGCAGGGCGGTTGGAGTTTAACCAGACGAGGGATAACATTTGGCTACCAGCGAGCGCCGCGTTGTATTTTTCGATCTCGACGGAACACTTCATCAGCAGGATATGTTCGGAACGTTTCTGCGCTTTATGTTGCGTCATCACCCGCTTAACGCCTTACTTGTGCTGCCGCTATTGCCGGTTATCGGTGTGGCGTTATTGATTAAAGGCCGCGCAGCACGTTGGCCGATGAGCCTGCTGCTGTGGGGATGTACGTTTGGACATAGCGAGGCGCACCTGCTGCGTTTACAGGAAAAATTTGTTAATTGGTTCAGAGGCCACGTGACTGCTTTTCCGGTGGTGCAGGACAGGCTGACTAACTACCTCGCTGCGTCCGATGCTGACATCTGGCTGATAACCGGCTCACCACAGCCGCTGGTCGAGCAGGTCTATTTCGATACGCCCTGGCTGCCGCGCGTGAATCTTATCGCCAGTCAGATAAGCCGACGTTACGGCGGCTGGGTATTGACGCTGCGCTGCCTGGGGCATGAAAAAGTGGTGCAGCTTGAGCGCCAGATTGGCACGCCGCTGCGCCTGTACAGCGGCTACAGCGACAGCAAACAGGATAACCCGCTGCTCTACTTTTGCCAGCACCGCTGGCGCGTTACGCCGCGCGGCGAACTGCAACAACTGGAATAGTGAAACAGATAACGGGTGTGTATAATGCGCCCCGCCTGAATCACTGGAGTGCACCCTTTTGTCCAATCCTGAACTGAACCATGAATACTGGATGCGTTATGCGCTGACGTTAGCGAAGCGCGCGTGGGACGAGGGCGAAGTGCCTGTTGGCGCGGTGCTGGTGCATAACGATCGTGTTATCGGCGAAGGCTGGAACCGCCCCATTGGCCGCCACGATCCTACCGCACATGCTGAAATCATGGCGCTGCGCCAGGGTGGGCTGGTGCTGCAAAACTACCGACTTATTGATACCACGTTATATGTCACGCTGGAGCCGTGCGTGATGTGCGCCGGGGCGATGGTGCATAGTCGCATTGGTCAACTGGTGTTTGGCGCGCGGGATGCGAAAACCGGGGCCGCCGGATCGCTAATTGATATTTTGCACCATCCTGGTATGAATCATCGGGTGGAAATTTGCGAAGGCGTGTTAGGCGATGAGTGCGCGGCAGTGCTGAGTGAGTTTTTCCGCCAGCGCAGGCTTGAGAAAAAAGCGCTCAAAAAAAGCGCCGGTTAGCGCTCAGCGCTGCTTTTCAGCGGGCGTGGTCGCCAGCGACTCTGGCAGCAGAAGCGGGCTACGCGGGAACGGATCGCGGGTGGCGAACGCGCTAAAAGGCAGCACGCCAAAGCCCGGGCGACTCAACTCATCTGTCGTGACTGCCGGGTAACTTTGCGCCAGTTGCAACGCTTTGGCCGCGAGTTTTTCTTTCTCGCGCAGATAACCCACCAGGCTTATTTCATACTTACGGATATTTTCCACATACGCATAAGCTTCATGCCCACGGGCGTAACCGTAGGTCAGTTTGCTGTACCAGGGTTTGCGGCTCAGCAGCGGCAGCCGCTGTTTAACGTCCGCCCAGCTGTCGGGGTTGCCTTTGGTCTTCGCCGTCAGCGCTCGGGCATCCAGCATATGTGCGTAGCCCATATTGTACGCCGCCAGCGCAAACCAAATCTTCTCATCCTGCGGGACGCTGTCCGGCACTTTGCTCATCATATCCTGCAAATAGCGCGCGCCGCCGCTGATGCTCTGCTCGGCATCGGTGCGATCGCTCAGGCCTAAGCTTTGCGCGGTGTTTTTCGTCAGCATCATCAGCCCGCGCACGCCGGTCGGCGATGTCGCCTGTGGGTCCCAGTGCGACTCCTGATAGGCGATAGCGGCCAGCAGCCGCCAGTCGATAGCACCAGCGTATTTTTCAAAAAGCGGCTGTAATTCAGGCAGAACGCTGTCGATAGCGCGTAGAAACGTGCGTGTGTCGACATAGTCAAAATCATCGCCGTGACCGAGATAGCGCTCTTCCAGCCGGGCAAGCGTTCCGTCTTCGTTGATATTATTAAAGAAATCAAGCATAGCTGCCGACAATGTATTGTCATCATCGCGCGCCGTAAACCAGGTCACCGGTTGCTCATCGGTCACATCCAGGGCGACCGCCAGCTCCGGATGAACGCGTTGAAAAAGGCTGACGGCGACCGAGTCGGCAACCGTATAGCTCAGTTTACCGCTGATCACCTGCTCCAGCAGGGCGCTGGTACCGAGCTTTTCGTCCACCGTCCAGCTCAGGTCCGGGTACTTTTTCTCTTTCAGTTCGCGCAGATCGTCAAGCACTACGTGACCCGGTGCGATGGTTAACTGGCTGGCATTGACGGACTCCAGCGTGCGCGGGCGATAGCTGCCAACCCGGTAGACGAGCTGCTGCGAAACGGAGTAGTAGACCGGGCCGGTTTGATAGTTTTTTATGCGCTGGCTGTTATAAACCAGACCGGCGGCCAGCATATCGGCATGGTCATTATCCAGATCGTCAAACAGCTGGCTAATATTCTGCCGGACGGTGATTTTGAGTTTTACGCCCAGATAGTCGGCAAAATGCTGAGCCAGTTCATAATCCAGGCCGTAAGATTTGCCATCGATCTGTGTATAAATGAGCGGCGTGGAAATCGTACTGACACGCAGCTCCCCGCGCGCTTTTATCGCCGCGATACGGTTGTCGGCTTTGCCGAACCAGGGGATGGAAGGCCACAGGGCCGCTGCCAGCAGCAGGGTGACAATGCCGATGAGCAGATAATTAAGCTTAAATTTTTTCAATTAGTTAATTCTCTGCGCCGTACGTTGCCTCAGAATTGACCCTCGGTATAACAATAAGGTTTGTCCGTGAATGTGCGGCATTTTGCGCAACAAAACGCCAGTTGGCAACTAATTACAGTATTCGGCGGCAGCTATTGTTAAAAAAGATGTTGATTTTATTTCCACGCAAACGGTTTCGTCGCCGCGCACTATTCTCTATAATGTCGCTCGTTTTCCTCCTGGTGCACACTTAAAGCGTCGCCGACGCTTCGTATTCGAAGACGAGAGACTTATGATCGAAATTCTGCGTGGTTCGCCTGCCTTGTCCCCTTTTCGTAGTAACAAACTGCTGGCGCGTTTTCAGGCGGCCAACCTTCCGGTAACGAATATTTATGCTGAATATGTTCACTTCGCCGACCTGACCGACAGGCTGACGGAAGACGAACTCGCCCGGCTTCAGCGCCTGCTGAAATACGGCCCAAGCCTCAGCAGCCATACGCCGGACGGAAAATTACTGCTCGTCACTCCTCGTCCTGGCACCATCTCTCCCTGGTCTTCAAAAGCAACCGATATTGCCCACAACTGCGGTCTGAACAAAGTCGCCCGCCTTGAGCGTGGCGTAGCCTGGTACGTTGAAGCGTCCACGCTGACCGAGGCCCAGTGGAGCGAAGTAGCGGCAGAGCTGCACGACCGCATGATGGAGAGTGTTTTTAGCGCGCTTGCGGATGCGCAGCGGCTGTTTGAGCACCATCAGCCTGCGCCGGTACAAAGCGTGGATTTGCTGGGGGAAGGGCGCAAAGCGTTAGTCGATGCGAACCTGCGTCTTGGCCTTGCGCTGGCAGAAGATGAAATCGATTACCTGCACGATGCGTTTACGCGCCTGGGGCGCAACCCGAACGATATCGAGCTGTATATGTTCGCGCAGGCCAACTCTGAGCACTGCCGACACAAAATTTTCAACGCCGACTGGGTGATTGACGGCCAACAGCAGCCGAAATCGCTGTTCAAAATGATTAAAAACACCTTTGAGAAAACGCCGGACTTCGTGCTGTCTGCCTATAAAGACAACGCGGCGGTGATGGAAGGTTCAGCGGTCGGGCGTTTCTTTGCCGATCGCGGCGAAGGGCGCTATGACTACCATCAGGAGCCTGCGCATATCCTGATGAAGGTGGAAACCCATAACCACCCCACCGCGATTTCACCGTGGCCGGGTGCGGCAACGGGTTCTGGCGGCGAGATCCGTGACGAAGGCGCGACCGGGCGCGGCGCGAAGCCGAAAGCAGGCCTGGTTGGGTTCTCGGTCTCGAACCTGCGCATTCCGGGCTTTGAACAGCCGTGGGAAGAGGATTTCGGCAAGCCGGAGCGTATCGTCACGGCGCTGGATATTATGACCGAAGGCCCGCTGGGCGGTGCTGCGTTCAACAACGAATTTGGTCGCCCGGCGCTGACCGGCTACTTCCGTACCTACGAAGAAAAAGTGAACAGCCATAACGGCGAAGAGCTGCGGGGTTATCACAAACCGATAATGCTGGCGGGCGGTATCGGTAACATCCGCGCCGATCACGTGCAAAAAGGCGAGATCCCGCCAGGCGCGAAGCTGATCGTGCTCGGCGGCCCGGCGATGAATATCGGTCTTGGCGGCGGCGCGGCTTCCTCTATGGCCTCCGGTCAGTCGGAAGCCGATCTGGATTTTGCCTCCGTACAGCGTGATAACCCGGAGATGGAACGCCGCTGCCAGGAGGTTATCGATCGCTGCTGGCAACTGGGGGATGCAAACCCAATCCTCTTTATTCATGATGTCGGCGCGGGCGGTCTTTCGAACGCAATGCCGGAGCTGGTCAGCGATGGCGGTCGCGGCGGGCGTTTTGAGCTGCGCGATATCCTCAGCGATGAGCCAGGTATGAGCCCGCTGGAAATCTGGTGTAACGAGTCTCAGGAACGCTATGTGCTTGCCGTCGCCGCCGATCAGTTGGCGCTGTTTGACGAGCTGTGCCGCCGCGAGCGCGCGCCTTACGCGGTGATTGGCGAAGCGACCGAGGCGAAGCATCTGACACTGAACGATAACCATTTTGGCAACCAGCCTATCGATATGCCGCTGGATGTGCTGCTGGGTAAAACCCCGAAGATGACGCGCGATGTGGCGTCCCGCACGGCGGCGGGCGAGGTGTTTGACACCCGCGCGATAACCGTTGCTGAAGCGGTGAACCGCGTGCTGCATCTGCCTGCCGTAGCGGAAAAAACCTTCCTTGTGACCATCGGCGACCGCACGGTGACCGGCATGGTCGCGCGCGACCAGATGGTTGGCCCGTGGCAGGTTCCGGTGGCGAACTGCGCGGTCACCACCGCCAGCCTCGACAGCTATTACGGTGAAGCGATGTCGATTGGCGAGCGCTCGNTCGCGCTGTTGGATTTTGCCGCCTCTGCTCGCCTCGCCGTCGGGGAGGCGCTGACCAATATTGCCGCTACGCAGATTGGCGATATCAAGCGCATCAAGCTTTCGGCGAACTGGATGGCGGCGGCAGGGCACCCTGGTGAAGATGCCGGGCTGTATGCGGCGGTGAAAGCGGTGGGCGAAGAACTGTGCCCGGCGCTTGGCCTGACTATCCCGGTGGGCAAAGACTCTATGTCGATGAAAACCCGCTGGCAGGAAGGCAGTGAGCAGCGCGAAATGACCTCGCCGCTGTCGCTGGTGATTTCTGCGTTTGCCCGCGTTGAAGATGTGCGCCGCACGGTTACGCCGCAGCTTTCAACCGAAGATAATGCGCTGCTGCTTATTGATTTGGGTAAGGGGCATAACGCGCTGGGTGCTACCGCGCTGGCGCAGGTCTATCGCCAGCTAGGGGATAAGCCTGCGGATGTGCGCGATGTCGCGCAACTGAAAGGTTTTTATGATGCCATGCAGGCGCTGGTGGCAGACAGCAAGCTGCTTGCCTACCATGACCGCGCCGATGGCGGGCTGCTGGTGACGCTGGCGGAGATGGCGTTTGCCGGTCACTGTGGCATCCATGCGGATATCGCTTCGCTTGGCAATGATCGTCTGGCTGCGCTGTTTAACGAAGAGCTGGGCGCGGTTATCCAGGTTCGCGCCAGCGATCGTGAGGCGGTGGAAAGCGTGCTGGCCGCCTGGAATCTTAGCGATTGTGTGCACTACCTCGGCAAGGCCGTGGCGGGCGATCGCTTTGTTATCGAGGCAGACGGGCAGGCGGTGTTCAGCGAAAGCCGTACCCAGCTGCGCATGTGGTGGGCCGAAACGACCTGGCAGATGCAGCGCCTGCGCGATAACCCGGCGTGTGCCGATCAGGAGCATGAAGCGAAAGCGAATGACAACGATCCGGGCCTGAACGTGGCGCTGTCGTTTGATATCAACGAAGACGTCGCGGCACCTTATATTGCCACCGGCGCGCGGCCAAAAATTGCCGTGCTGCGCGAGCAGGGCGTGAACTCCCACGTGGAGATGGCGGCAGCATTCCATCGTGCGGGTTTTGATGCGTTCGATGTGCATATGAGCGATTTGCTGGCGGGGCGTACCGGTCTGGAAAACTTCCAGGCGCTGGTGGCCTGCGGCGGGTTCTCCTACGGCGACGTTTTGGGCGCAGGGGAAGGCTGGGCGAAATCGATTCTGTTTAACGAGCGCGTGCGCGATGAGTTTGCAACTTTCTTCCATCGCCCGCAAACGCTGGCACTGGGCGTGTGTAACGGCTGCCAGATGATGTCGAACCTGCGCGAACTTATTCCTGGTAGCGAACTGTGGCCACGCTTTGTGCGCAACCAATCCGATCGCTTCGAAGCGCGTTTCAGCCTGGTGGAAGTGACGCAAAGCCCGTCGCTGCTGATGCAGGGAATGGTAGGGTCGCATATGCCTATCGCGGTTTCTCATGGGGAAGGGCGTGTGGAAGTGCGTGACGAGGCGCACCTGGCAAGCCTTGAGAGTAAAGGGCTGGTGGCGCTGCGCTACGTAGATAACTTCGGCAAGGTGACGGAAAACTACCCGGCGAACCCGAATGGCTCTCCGAACGGTATCACGGCGGTGACCAGCGAAAGCGGTCGCGTGACCATTATGATGCCGCACCCGGAGCGCGTGTTCCGCACGGTGGCAAACTCCTGGCACCCGGAAAACTGGGGCGAGGACAGCCCGTGGATGCGTATCTTCCGTAACGCACGTAAACAGCTCGGCTAACCTGAGCGCGTAGCAAGCCTTCTCACCGGAGAAGGCTTTTTTATATGTGTGCAGGCACTCGCTTCCTGTGGGCGCTCTCCACAACACATTTGCTCGGGCGTATTTTTTAACCGAACGGTGAAAACAGCTCTCTGGCGCTTTCCCGTTCAAGCTTACATGGTGAATCAAAGCCATCTCCTTCGCCGCGAGTTGTGCCAGAGCGCAGTGTCGGTACTTTGCGACAATTCCTTTCCTGTGATGTCTCCAAATGGCGACACTTAATTATTTGATTATTAACCATTTTTGTAAATGGCATTTAAGATGTTGCTAAACAGCGACAGTGTGATTGAAAAATAATCACTCATACTTTGCGCGTTACTGTAAATAAATACATTATTAATCAATAGACTGAATGAATAGTTTGTATGTTGGCATAAACAATGCATAATGATATGCAGTGGCTCATTCACCTATTTATGTCAGCCCCTTCGGGACGCGCTACATAAGCTTCGAATGACGCACAAAAAGGTGCCTGCCGTCCACCTGCTGATAATTGCGAAGCTTTATCAGGCATCGGGCGAAACGTCGAGTTAGGCACCGCCTAATTTCATAGCAAAGCCGGGTTTATGCCCGGCTTTGCTGTTTCTGGCTTTCCCTCGCCGCCTGACTCGGTTAGCATCTGCGGGTACTCTTCCGGCGGGCTGCGTCCTCTTACTCCAGTCACTTATTTTAGTAAGCGCCCGAAGATGCCCATTCTTACCTTCGCGATATCTCAAAAAAGAGATATATAAACTTTTTATGCTGCGAGAGTGATGCGTTGAAACGTTGGCCTGTTTTTCCTCGTTCGTTACGCCAGCTGGTCATGATGGCGTTTTTGCTTATTCTGCTGCCGCTGCTGGTGCTCGCCTGGCAGGCGTGGCAAAGCCTCAACGCACTCAGCGCGCAGGCATTACAGACCAACCGCACCACGCTGATTGACGCCCGTCGCAGCGAAGCGATGACCAACGCTGCGCTGGAGATGGAGCGCAGCTACCGCCAGTACTGCGTGCTGGATGACGCCACCCTCGCGCGGGTGTATCAGAACCAGCGCAAGCGCTACAGCGAAATGCTCGATGCCCATGCGGGCGTGCTGCCGGATGACAAGCTCTACCAGGCGCTGCGCCAGGATCTCAGCGATTTAGCGCAGTTACAATGCAGCAACAGCGGCCCGACATCCGAGGCATCGGCGCGACTGGAAGCCTTCGCCTCAGCAAATACCGAAATGGTGCAATCAACCCGCGCGGTCGTGTTCTCCCGTGGTCAGCAGTTACAGCTGGAGATTGCCGAGCGCGGTCAGTTTTTTGGCTGGCAGGCGCTGGTGCTGTTTCTGGTGAGTCTCGGTCTGGTTCTGCTTTTTACCCGCATGATTATCGGCCCGGTAAAAGGTATCGAGCGCATGATAAGCCGCCTGGGGGAAGGGCGCACGCTGGGTAAAAACGTGGCGTTTAAAGGCCCTCGTGAGCTGCGCTATGTCGGCGAGCGGATTATCTGGCTGAGCGAAAGGCTCGCCTGGCTGGAGTCCCAGCGCCATCAATTTTTACGCCATATCTCCCATGAACTGAAAACGCCGCTTGCCAGCATGCGTGAAGGCACGGAACTGCTTGCCGATCAGGTGGTTGGGCCGCTTACGACAGAGCAGAAAGAGGTGGTGGATATTCTCGATGCCAGTAGCCGCAATTTGCAGAAATTGATTGAGCAACTGCTGGATTACAACCGTCGGCTGGCGGATGGCGCGGTGGAGCTGGAAGAGGTGGAGATAGCGCCGCTGGTTGAGGCGGTTATCACCGCCCACAGTTTGCCCGCGCGGGCTAAAATGATGCATACCGATGTCGCGCTGGATGCGCCAACCTGCCAGGCTGAACCCATGTTACTGATGAGCGTGCTGGATAATCTTTACTCCAACGCGGTGCACTATGGTGCTGAATCCGGTACCATTTATTTACATAGCTATACTGTCGGCGCACGGTTTCGTATCGAAGTGGCAAATAGCGGTACGCCGATCCCTGAAACGGAACGCGAGATGATTTTCGAACCGTTCTTTCAGGGCAGCCACCAGCGAAAAGGGGCCGTAAAAGGCAGCGGGTTAGGGCTAAGTATTGCCAGAGATTGCATCCGCCGTATGCAGGGTGAATTATTTCTGGTCACTGACAGTAAAGCCGACGTCTGTTTCCGTATTGAGTTACCGCTTAATGCATCGGAAAAATCAATTAAATGAATCTATATCTGGTGAGTATGTCGCACGTTTTTTCCCGCATGATAAGCGCGGTTTCATTGCAAACCCCCTGGCTGCGAACGCTTCCGTGTCTGCTGCTGGCCGGGTGCGTGGTGCAAAAGCCACAGAGTGCCATCCATAACGACCCGCGTGAGCACTTGCCCGAACAGCAACTGGCTGATTTCCTCTCGACCAACTGTGACGATATCTGGTCGCTGTCGGGTACGCATGTTGATTCCAACCCACTTTACTGGCTGCGCGCGATGGATTGCGCCCAGCGACTCGCGCCAGCGGTGGCGCGGGCCGAAGCGCGGACATGGTCTGATGACAGCTGGGAAGCCACCTTTCGCCGCGGTATTTTGCTCTCCAGAGCAAAAATCACCCCGCTTGAGCGCCGCGAATACGCCCAGCGGCTGGATACGTTAAGTCCGGGCATTCCGGCGCAGGTGCGCCCGTTGTTCCAGCTCTGGCGCGATGGTGAAATGGCGCAGCTGCAGCTTTCTGAAGAGCGCAGCCGTTACGGCAAGCTTCAGCAATCTACCGATAGCGAGCTGGATACGCTTCGCCAGCAGCACCAGTATCTGCGCGAACAGCTCGATACCACTACGCGTAAGCTGGAGAATCTGACCGATATTGAGCGGCGGCTCTCCACGCGTAAACCGGTGTCTGGTGAATTGCCGGACAGCGCCCGCCCGGAGAAAACGCAAGGTGAGGAGATAAACCATGACAAGCCGTAAGCCTGCCCATCTGCTGCTGGTGGACGACGATCCGGGCCTACTGAAATTACTGGGGCTGCGCCTGACCAGTGAAGGTTACAGCATCGTCACCGCAGAGAGCGGCCAGGAAGGGTTACGTATCCTGGCGCGTGAAAAGGTCGATCTGGTGATTAGCGATCTGCGCATGGATGAGATGGACGGGATGCAGCTTTTTGCCGAAATCCAGCGCGTGCAGCCGGGGATGCCGGTGATCATTCTGACGGCGCATGGTTCGATTCCGGACGCGGTCGCCGCGACCCAGCAAGGGGTGTTCAGCTTTCTCACCAAGCCGGTGGACAAAGACGCTTTGTACCTGGCCATTGATGAAGCGCTGGAGCACAGCGGCTCGGCAAGCGACGACCAGTGGCGTGAAACCATCGTCACCCGCAGCCCTACGATGCTGCGCTTGCTTGAGCAGGCGCGAATGGTGGCGCAGTCAGACGTCAGCGTGTTGATAAACGGCCAGAGCGGTACCGGTAAAGAGATCCTCGCGCAGGCTATTCATAACGCCAGCCCGCGCAGCAAAAAAGCCTTTATTGCTATCAACTGCGGCGCGTTACCTGAGCAACTGTTGGAGTCCGAACTCTTTGGCCACGCGCGCGGCGCGTTTACCGGTGCCGTCAGCAATCGCGAAGGTCTGTTCCAGGCCGCAGAAGGCGGCACGCTGTTTCTTGATGAAATTGGTGATATGCCTATTCCGCTTCAGGTGAAGCTGCTGCGCGTGTTGCAGGAGCGTAAAGTGCGCCCGCTTGGCAGCAATCGCGACATTGATATTAACGTGCGCATTATTTCCGCCACGCACCGCGATTTGCCCAAAGCGATGGCGCGCGGCGAGTTCCGTGAAGACTTGTTCTATCGGCTAAACGTGGTGACCCTGAAAATTCCCGCGCTCGCCGAGCGTGCAGAAGATATTCCGCTGCTGGCAAACCACCTGCTGCGCCAGTCGGCGGACAGGCATAAATCGTTTGTCCGCGCGTTTTCAACCGATGCAATGAAGCGCCTGATGACCGCCAGTTGGCCCGGCAACGTGCGCCAGCTGGTGAACGTGATTGAGCAGTGTGTGGCGCTCACTTCGTCGCCGGTCATCAGCGATGCGCTGGTAGAACAGGCGCTGGAGGGCGAAAACACCGCTCTGCCGACCTTTGCCGAAGCGCGTAATCAGTTTGAACTCAACTACTTACGCAAACTTTTGCAAATCACCAAAGGGAACGTCACCCACGCGGCGCGCATGGCGGGGCGTAACCGCACAGAGTTCTATAAATTACTCTCACGGCATGAACTGGACGCCAATGACTTTAAAGAGTAATGGCGTAGTGATTATGATACTGTGAGCAACCGATTACGATGCAGCAAACTGGCAAGAGCGTTTAAGGACCGACCATGAAAAAGATTGATGCGATTATTAAACCTTTCAAACTGGATGATGTGCGCGAAGCACTGGCTGAAGTCGGGATCACCGGTATGACGGTGACCGAAGTGAAAGGTTTTGGTCGCCAGAAGGGCCACACCGAACTCTATCGTGGCGCGGAATATATGGTGGATTTTCTGCCGAAGGTAAAAATTGAAATCGTGGTCACTGACGATATCGTCGATACCTGCGTGGATACCATTATTCGTACCGCCCAGACCGGGAAAATCGGCGACGGTAAAATTTTCGTCTTCGACGTTGCGCGCGTAGTGCGTATTCGTACCGGGGAAGAAGACGACGCGGCAATCTGATGGTTTTCCCTCACCCCGCAGGGTGAGGGCTGTTCGCGCTTACAGCACTTTATGCGGGCCAAAGCATTCGTAATGAATCCGCTCGTTTGCCACACCCAGGCTCACTAATTGCTGTGCGGCAAACTGCATAAACCCTACCGGTCCGCAGAGGTAAAACTGCATCGCCGGGTCGCTAAACTTGCCTTCATGCCGGGCTAAATCCATCAAACCTTCGCTGTCAAAACGCCCGGCGGCGCTGTCCGCCTCATCCGGCTGGCGATACCACACATGCTTATAAAAGCGCGGCAGGGATGCGCCAAGTGTGTTCACCTCGTCGGCAAACGCATGCACCTCACCTTTTTCAGCGGCGTGCAGCCAGTTTACCTGGGCTGCATGGTGTGATTTTGCCAGCGTATCCAGCATCGCCAGCATCGGCGTCTGGCCTACGCCTGCTGAGATAAGCGTCACCGGCGTGTCTGGCGTCACATCCATAAAGAAATCCCCGGCAGGCGCGGCGAGATAAACCACATCGCCGGGTTTGGCGGCGTTATGCAACCAGTTTGAAACCTGCCCGCCTTCCTCGCGCTTCACGGCGATACGGTACGTTTTGCCATTCGGCTTACGGGTCAGAGAGTACTGGCGGATCTCCTGGTGCGGGAAGCCTTCGGGTTTTAACCAGATAGCGAGATATTGCCCCGGCTGATAATCGGCAACGGCTTTGCCATCCACCGGTTCGAATTCAAAGCTGGTGATAAGCGCGCTTTGCGGGGTTTTGTTCAGCAGGCGGAACGCGCGGGTGCCTGTCCAGCCACCCTCTTTTTGTGCATGTTCGTCGTAAATTTGCGCTTCGCGATTGATAAACACTCCGGCCAGCACGCCGTAAGCTTTACCCCATGCGTCCAGCACTTCCTGGCCTGGGCTGAACAGCTCATCCAGCGTCGCCAGCAGATGTGTGCCAACGATATCGTACTGCGCGGGCTGGATCTGAAAGCTGGTATGCTTCTGGGCGATTTTCTCCACCGCCGGCAAGAGTGCTGCCAGGTTATCAATATTGCTGGCGTAAGCGGCAATCGCATTGAACAGTGCTTCGCGCTGATCGCCGTTGCGCTGGTTGCTCATATTAAAAATTTCTTTTAATTCAGGATTATGTTTAAACATCCTGTCATAAAAATGCGCGGTGAGTTTGGGGCCGGTGGCCGCCAGCAGGGGGAGGGTGGATTTGACCGTCGCGATGGTTTGAGCGTCAAGCATGGTGGCTTCCTCTAATGCATTTCATTTAAAGTTGTATTTTAAATGCATCTTATAGCGGAGGCGGAAAGTTGTAAAGAAAATGGCGAGTGGCAGCGTTGCATTGTGAATAATGTGCATCACAATCCTGAAAAGAAATCCGTTTCAAATCGATGGGGCGTTTGCGCGGCATGCCTTGTCTGGCCTGAAGCCAAACGTTTGCGTAAAAAGGTTTGTCAAGACCTGTTATCGCGATATTAATCAGTTATACTGTCAGCCGTTCCCAACATTGGGCCCTTTTTAAGCGTTGTTTTGTTAGCTGAGTCAGGAGATGCGGATGTTAAAGCGTGAAATGAACATTGCCGATTATGATGCCGAACTATGGCAGGCTATGGAGCAAGAAAAAGTACGTCAGGAAGAGCACATTGAACTGATCGCCTCCGAAAACTACACCAGCCCGCGCGTTATGCAGGCTCAGGGTTCTCAGCTGACCAATAAATATGCGGAAGGCTATCCGGGCAAACGCTACTACGGCGGTTGCGAATATGTGGATATTGTTGAGCAACTGGCTATCGACCGCGCCAAAGAGCTGTTTGGCGCTGACTACGCTAACGTCCAGCCGCACTCAGGTTCTCAGGCTAACTTCGCTGTTTACACCTCGCTGCTGGAACCGGGCGATACCGTGCTGGGGATGAATCTGGCGCATGGCGGCCACCTGACTCACGGCTCTCCGGTTAACTTCTCCGGCAAACTGTACAACATCGTGCCTTACGGCATTGATGAAACAGGCCATATTGACTACAACGACCTTGCCGCTCAGGCGCAAAAGCATAAGCCGAAGATGATTATTGGCGGCTTTTCTGCCTACTCCGGCGTGGTTGACTGGGCGAAAATGCGCGAAATCGCCGACACTATCGGCGCGTATTTGTTTGTGGATATGGCGCATGTTGCCGGTCTGGTTGCCGCTGGCGTTTACCCGAACCCGGTTCCGCATGCCCACGTTGTGACCACCACGACGCACAAAACGCTGGCTGGCCCGCGCGGTGGTCTGATCCTTGCAAAAGGCGGCAGCGAAGAGCTGTATAAAAAACTCAACTCAGCCGTCTTCCCTGGCGGTCAGGGCGGCCCGCTGATGCACGTTATCGCCGGTAAAGCCGTTGCGCTGAAAGAGGCGATGGAGCCTGAGTTCAAAACCTACCAGCAGCAGGTGGCTAAAAACGCGAAAGCGATGGTTGAAGTGTTCCTGGCGCGCGGTTACAAAGTCGTTTCCGGTGGTACTGACAACCATCTGTTCCTGCTGGACCTGGTGGATAAAAACCTGACCGGTAAAGAGGCCGATGCCGCGCTGGGCCGTGCGAACATCACGGTGAACAAAAACAGCGTGCCGAACGATCCGAAAAGCCCGTTCGTGACCTCCGGTATCCGTATCGGTAGCCCGGCCGTAACCCGTCGTGGTTTCAAAGAAGCTGAAGTCAAAGAGCTGGCTGGCTGGATGTGTGACGTGCTGGATAATATCAATGACGAAGCGGTCATTGAGCGCACCAAACAAAAAGTGCTGGATATCTGCGCGCGTTTCCCGGTTTACGCCTAAGCGTTTACCCCCTGAACAAGGCCGCCCGCGCGGCCTTTTTTTACGCCCTTTATTCGTGTGGTCTTATAAAGGTGCGGCGCGAAGTGACCCGGCGCAAAAAGTCCGGCAGGCCCAGGCACAGCCGTTTATTTGTTGCGCTGTTGTTACTTGCCAGTCCGGACTTTTACCGCCAGACTAGGGCCACCATTCAGGAGGGAATCATGGTTCTGCAGTCTACGCGCTGGCTGGCGCTCGCTTATTTCACCTATTTTTTTAGTTACGGTATCTTCTTACCTTTCTGGAGCGTCTGGCTCAAAGGTGTAGGGCTGACGCCTGATATCATCGGTATATTGCTTGGCGCAGGCCTGGTAGCGCGCTTTCTCGGCAGCTTGCTGATTGCGCCGCGAGTCAGCGATCCCTCCCGTCTCATTACCGCCCTGCGCGTACTGGCTCTGGTGACGCTGCTGTTTGCGCTGGCATTTTACGCGAGCAGCAACGTTATGTGGCTGGCCGTGGTGATTGTGGGTTTCAACCTTTTCTTCTCGCCGCTGGTGCCGTTAACGGATGCGCTGGCGGGCACCTGGCAAAAACAGATAACGATGGATTATGGCCGGGTGCGGGTGTGGGGTTCCATCGCGTTTATTGTGAGCTCGGCGCTGACCGGCAAGCTGGTGAGTCAGTATGATTACCAGGTGATCCTCGCCATGCTGATTCTGGGCATCGTGTCGCTTCTGCTGGGCATGCTGCTGCGCCCGTCCATCGCCCCACAGGGTGAAGCGCGCCGCCAGACGTCTGCGGGCTGGCAGGAGTGGCGCAAACTGGTGGCGCAGAACTGGCGCTTTCTCGCCTGCGTCTCCTTTTTGCAAGGCGCGCACGCGGCCTACTATGGCTTTAGTGCTATCTACTGGCAGTCGGCGGGGTATTCCGCATCCACAGTTGGCTATCTTTGGTCGCTGGGCGTGGTCGCTGAGGTGGTTATCTTTACGCTGAGCAACCGGCTGTTTCGGCGTTTCAGCTCGCGAGATTTGTTACTGCTTTCTGCCGTCACAGGCCTGGTGCGCTGGGGACTTATGGCGTCCACCACGGAACTGCCGTGGTTGATTGTTATGCAGCTTATGCACTGCGGAACCTTTACCGTTTGCCATCTCGCGGCGATGCGCTATATCTCTGCCCGCCACGGCAGCGAGGTGATCCGTTTGCAGGCCGTTTACTCGGCGGTCGCAATGGGAGGCAGTATTGCCATCATGACCGTGTTCGCGGGCTTTTTGTATGAGTACCTGCAACAGGGCGTTTTCTGGGTGATGGCGCTGTTAACCCTCCCGGCGATGTTCCTGCGCCCGTACGTGAGCGCACAGGAAAAGGCGGTCTAATCTTCCAGCATGGCGCGAATATGCTCCTGCTGCTGAGGGCTGAGCGTGCCGGCGGTGTGTATCAGCGGCGGCGAGAACAGCGGCAACGGCATGGCATACGGCAGGATGATGAGCGTGACATCACGCGGCGCGCCGTGCTTTATGAATTCTGACAGCGGCATATAGGTAATATTGAGCGGCAACAGCGTTAACTCACGTAGCTGCTGCTCGATTTCCTGCTCCCGCGCCGTCTCCTCTGCGGTCACCAATATGACCGATTTTTCATGCAGATCGCTCTCCTGCATCAGCCAGGCGCCAAAAATCACCGCCACCAGACCCGCCTCTTCTTCACTAAAACGCAGCGCATACTCCTCTTCCAGCGTTTGCAGCGCTTCACGCGTGGTGCGCATCAGCCTGGGATAGAGCTGATGAATTTCATCCGGCAGGCTATTATCGATACCAATGGTAAACAGGGTTCTGTCCAGCGCCAGCGCCAGGTGGATGTAAAGCTGATCGCTCAGGCCCTTTTCATCGCTAAAACGCAGCCCGGCCAGTTCGCGAAAGCGGGTAATCATCCTGCCGATAGCCTGTTGCAGGCGGCGGTCCTGATGGTGAACATCACGCAGCGGGTCCGGGATGCGCAGCATCATAAACATCAAAGAGAGAAACAGCTGCTCGTTTTCTTGCGGGTGGGCGATGACCCGGCGCTGCCAGTGGCGCACAATCTCCTGCGCCACTAGATACTCGGCGCGCGACTGTGTCCACTCCTGCTGGACAGGGCTAAATTCGGGCGTCTGGCCGTAGTGGTTTTGCAGCAGGCAATACTGTAAATAGAGGCGCAAAAACTGCACGTCGCGACTCTCGAATGAGCGCTGCAAGCGGCGCGAGCACAGGTGAATCAATGCGTGCAGATTGGTGTCGTCATAGAGCGTTCGGGAAATCCGATGCTCTTTTAACGCATTTTTTAGCGTCGGCGTGAAGTGATGCGTGATAAATTGCGGGCACAGACGCAGCGCGCGCCTGAGCCAGTGGAGCAGACATAAGCGTTGATTCAACGTTGCGCCTTCAATCCGGTAGCAGCCGTTGGGGTGCGGCACAATGGAGAGCTGGTGATAACGTTGGATCTCACTTTGGGTATCGGCGATATCCTGTCGCGCTACAACATCGTCCACTCCATTCATGGCGCTGATAGTTTCCATGGTGACAGCGTGCCCGGGCAAGGCGAGCATCAAAAGCACCTGGCAGCGGCGCTGCGGACTGGAGAGCGCAGATGGCGGCGTCATTACTATAGTCATCTGTCAAATTCCAGTTAGGGGATTTGATAAGCGTAGTTAACGCTGTGCGCTGTGAAAGCGCAACCGGTGCTATTTCCTCCAGGAATGCCGGAGAGGGTCACAGAATTTTTCACGTGAGGAACACATGCAAGCAGTGAAACAATGCGTATGCGGGGCAATTCTTGCGCTTTTATCATTTGCCGTTTCGGCGCATCCTCACAGTTTTATTCGATTAACCACGCAATTTATTGCTGATAATGAAAACTTTATTGGCCTGAAAATGCGCTGGACGATGGATGAGTTGACCTCCGCCGATCTGTTATATGACGCGGGCGACGCGAAGCCAGGCGATGAGATCTGGAAAAAACTGGCGGCGGAAGTGATGGCAAATGTGCTCGGGCAGCACTATTTCACTGAAATTTGGCACAACGGGCAAAAAGTCACGTTTTTAAACCGCCCGACCGAGTACGGCATGGCACGTGAGGCGCATCAGGCGGTGCTGACATTTACCCTGCCGCTGGCGAAACCCCAACCGCTGCGCGGCCAGCGTTATCAAATCACCACCTTTGATCCAACCTACTATGTTGATATGAGCTATGAACAGGATAGCGACGTCACGCTGCCTGTGGCGTTGCAACGTTTTTGTAAAGTGACGGTGTTAACCCCCACGCCCGGAGACGATATGCTGAGCTATGCGCAGTCGCTGGATAAAGACGACGCGCCGGAGGAAGATATGCAGCTTGGTAAACAATTTGCCCAGACGGTGACGCTGGCATGTCAGTGATAGCACCGGTGGGTGCCCGTAAACAGCGCTTCCTGCACTGGTGGCCGCTGGTGCTTTTTCTGCTGTTGATGCTGGCTGGCGGCATCTGGCTCTGGCAGGCGTGGCCGCAGGTGATGATAAAAAGCGTGGTCTGGCAGCGTGAAATCAATATGCAGCTAAGCGGGCTTTTGAAAAATGTGGCGCAAAACCCGGGCAAAGCAGGCGGAACGTTGCTGCTGTTCAGCTTTACCTGGGGTGTGCTGCATGCGCTGGGGCCTGGGCATGGCAAAATTGTGATTACTACCTGGCTTGCCACGCATCCATCAAAGCTGCGTTCAGGGATAGCGCTGACGCTTGCCTCTTCATTATTACAAGGGCTGGTGGCGATTGCGCTGGTCGTGGTGGTGCTGACTATCCTCGCACTGCCCGCCCGCCAGCTGCACCTCAGCGGCTACTGGATGGAGAAGGGGAGTTATCTGTTGGTGGGGATGCTGGGCATGCTGCTGTGCTGGCGGGCGCTGAAAAATCTGCGCGCGCTATTACAGGTTCCCCGGTTTCGCCGTTTTTCACCGTCGCATGTGCATGATGAGCGCTGCGGCTGTGGCCATCAACATTTGCCTGACCCGGAACAGTTAAACGGTGAGTGGCGCGCGCGGGTAATGATTGTGTTATCCATGGGAATGCGCCCGTGTTCCGGCGCCATCATGGTGCTGCTGTTCAGTAAAGTGCTGGGCGTGTTCGCCTGGGGCGTGGCTTCGGCGCTGGCAATGGCGGCAGGCACGGCGCTGACCATCAGCGCGCTGGCTGTACTGGTACACAGTTTCCGTGTGCTGGCGATAAAAATGAGCGGTCAACGAGCGCCGGTATTGTGGCGGCAGGTAGGATGGACGACGCTTGCGCTGGCGGGAGGTGTGCTGTTGCTTGGTGCTGCGGTGATTATGTGGCTTAGCGCGCTACCGCCTGGGGGCGGGCTGCGGCCATTTTAACGATGCCCGGCAACAAGGCCGGGCACGGTATTGCTTAGCGCTTCAGCGCGTCGCTCAGTTCTTCGCGCATGTTCGCCAGCATTGCTTTCACAACGCGTGGGTTACCTGCAACGAGGTTGCCGCTCATCATATAGTTGTGCCCACCGGTGAAGTCGGACACCAGGCCACCGGCTTCACGCACCAGCAATTCACCGGCTGCGAAATCCCACGGCTTCAGGCCAATCTCAAAGAAACCGTCCACGCGACCTGCGGCAACATAGGCCAGATCCAGCGCGGCGGAACCGGTACGGCGGAAATCGGCGCACTCGGTAAACAGTTTACTTACGATGTTGATATAGGTTGTTGCGTGCTGCTTCGCTTTGAACGGGAAGCCAGTCGCCAGGATAGTGCCGTCCAGATCGCGGGCAATGCTGCCGCGCAGGCGGTAGCCATTAAGCTGTGCGCCCTGGCCACGGGTAGCGGTAAAGAGTTCGTTACGCATCGGATCGTAAACCACCGCCACTTCGGTGCGGCCTTTGATACGTACAGCGATAGATACCGCGAAGTGCGGCAGGCGTTTGATAAAGTTGGTGGTGCCATCCAGGGGATCGATAACCCATTGTACATCCTGGTCAGCGCCTTCGTGCTCACCACTCTCTTCGGTGATGATGGTGTGTTGCGGGTAAGATTTGCGGATGGTGTCAATAATTACCGCTTCCGCAGCTTTATCAACGTTAGTCACGAAATCATTGCTGCCTTTCTGGCTGGTTTCTACGGTGTCGGGCGTTTCGTAGTTTTTGGCAATTAAATTACCCGCCTTGCGCGCAGCACGCACGGCGATGTTCAGCATCGGATGCATCGGTCTCTCTCACTGGATGTTAAAGAACAGGAAAACGGCGCGTATCATAGCAGCGAATTCGGATTATGTCTTCGGTTTATGATAGTATGCGCCAATATTCTTTAGTCGTTGAAAAGCTATGCTGCAAAATATTCGAATTGTACTGGTAGAAACATCCCACACCGGCAACATGGGCTCTGTTGCCCGCGCCATGAAAACCATGGGCCTGACCAATCTGTGGCTGGTTAACCCGCTGGTAAAGCCTGATTCACAAGCGATAGCGCTGGCCGCCGGTGCCAGCGATGTGATTGGCAACGCACAGATTGTCGATACGCTCGATGAAGCGCTGGCAGGGTGCAGCTTAGTGGTCGGCACCAGCGCGCGCTCACGCACGCTGCCCTGGCCGATGCTCGACCCGCGTGAATGCGGCGTGAAAAGCGTGGCAGAAGCGCAACATGCGCCGGTCGCGCTGGTGTTTGGCCGCGAACGCGTGGGCCTGACGAATGATGAGCTACAAAAGTGCCACTACCATGTTGCGATTGCGGCGAACCCTGAATACAGTTCGCTGAACCTGGCGATGGCGGTACAGGTTATCGCTTATGAAGTGCGTATGGCCTGGCTTGCCGGGCAGGAGAGCGCAACGGAAGACGCAGCCCAGGAGACGCCTTATCCGCTGGTGGACGATCTGGAACGTTTCTATGGGCATCTGGAAAAAACCTTGCTGACGACCGGTTTCATCCGTGAAAACCATCCCGGCCAGGTGATGAACAAACTGCGCCGTCTTTTTACCCGTGCGCGCCCGGAAAGTCAGGAGCTAAATATCCTGCGCGGTATCCTGGCCTCCATTGAGCAACAGCAAAAATCCTGATGCCGCCCCGTTAACGCACTAAACGCTAAATACCTGACTAAAACAGTCAACTAAATAGTTGACCAAATTAGTCAGGAATGTCAGACTTGCCACTGCTATGCGACAGTAACATATTAATAAATAAACCCCGGGCAGGGGCGAGTTTGAGGTAGTAAGACATGAGACTAACATCTAAAGGGCGTTATGCCGTGACCGCTATGCTGGACGTGGCTCTCAACTCCGAATCAGGCCCGGTTCCATTGGCCGATATTTCTGAGCGTCAGGGGATTTCCCTCTCTTATCTGGAGCAGCTGTTCTCCCGTTTGCGTAAAAATGGCCTCGTTGCCAGCGTACGTGGTCCGGGCGGCGGTTATCTGCTGGGTAAAGACGCTGGCAGTATTGCAGTCGGTGAAGTCATCAGCGCCGTTGACGAATCTGTAGACGCTACCCGTTGCCAGGGTAAAAGCGGTTGCCAGGGCGGTGATAAGTGCCTGACTCACGCGCTGTGGCGCGATCTGAGCGACCGTCTGACCGGTTTTTTAAATAACATCACCCTGGGTGAGCTGGTGAATAATCAGGAAATTCTCGACGTTTCCGATCGCCAGCACTCTAACGAATCCCATCGCGGTAACCGTGCACAAGACGCAATCGACGTCAAACTGCGCGCATAATAAAAATACAGAATTCAGAATCGGGCCAGGGCACAACACGTGCCCTGTTAACACGGTCGTACATCCAGCCGGTTGCCCGATTCCTTGCATTAGAGCGATGTACGGAGTTTAAAGAGCAATGAAATTACCGATTTATCTCGACTACTCCGCAACCACGCCGGTGGACCCGCGTGTTGCCGAGAAAATGATGCAGTTTCTGACCCTGGACGGGACCTTTGGTAACCCTGCTTCCCGTTCACACCGTTTTGGCTGGCAAGCTGAAGAAGCCGTCGATATCGCCCGTAACCAGATTGCAGAACTGGTCGGTGCCGATCCGCGTGAAATCGTCTTCACTTCCGGTGCAACCGAATCCGATAACCTGGCGATTAAAGGTGCTGCCAACTTCTACCAGAAAAAAGGCAAGCACATTATCACCAGCAAAACCGAGCACAAAGCTGTGCTGGATACCTGTCGCCAGCTGGAGCGTGAAGGGTTTGAAGTCACCTACCTCGCGCCGCAGAGCAACGGTATCATTGACCTGAAAGAGCTGGAAGCGGCGATGCGTGACGACACCATCCTCGTTTCCATCATGCACGTGAATAACGAAATCGGCGTGGTGCAGGACATCGCGGCAATCGGCGAAATGTGTCGTGCGCGCGGTATCATCTACCATGTGGATGCCACCCAAAGCGTGGGCAAACTGCCGATTGACTTAAACCAGCTGAAAGTTGATCTGATGTCCTTCTCCGGCCATAAAATTTATGGGCCGAAAGGGATCGGTGCGCTTTATGTGCGCCGCAAACCGCGTATCCGTATCGAAGCGCAAATGCACGGCGGTGGTCACGAGCGCGGCATGCGTTCCGGCACCCTGCCTGTTCACCAGATTGTCGGCATGGGCGAAGCCTATCGTATCGCGAAAGAAGAGATGGCGAGCGAGATGGAGCGCCTGCGCGGCCTGCGTAACCGTCTGTGGAACGGCATCAACGATATCGAAGAAGTGTATCTCAATGGTGACCTTGAGCACGGCGCGCCGAACATCCTCAACGTTAGCTTTAACTACGTTGAAGGCGAGTCGCTGATTATGGCGCTGAAAGACCTGGCTGTTTCTTCCGGTTCTGCCTGTACTTCTGCAAGCCTTGAGCCGTCCTACGTGCTGCGCGCGTTGGGCATGAATGATGAACTGGCGCATAGCTCCATCCGTTTCTCTTTAGGGCGTTTCACCACTGAAGAAGAGATAGACTACACCATCGCACTGGTGCGTAAATCCATTGGTCGTCTGCGCGAGCTTTCTCCGCTGTGGGAAATGTTCAAGCAGGGCGTGGATTTGACCACTATCGAATGGGCTCATCATTAATTCGTTGCGCAAACAGGAGAATACATCATGGCTTATAGCGAAAAAGTAATCGATCACTACGAAAACCCGCGCAACGTTGGCTCGTTCGACAACGGCGACGACAGCATCGGTAGCGGCATGGTCGGCGCGCCGGCGTGCGGCGACGTGATGAAGCTGCAAATTAAAGTTAACGAGAAAGGCATTATCGAAGACGCGCGTTTCAAAACCTACGGTTGCGGCTCTGCGATTGCCTCCAGCTCGCTGGTGACCGAGTGGGTCAAAGGTAAATCCCTGGACGAAGCGCAGGCGATCAAAAACACCGATATCGCCGAAGAGCTGGAACTGCCGCCGGTGAAAATTCACTGCTCAATTCTGGCGGAAGATGCTATTAAAGCCGCGATTGCGGATTACAAAAGCAAACAAGCGAAATAAGGCGGGAGGTTGTTGTCATGTCCATTAGCCTGAGCGACAGTGCTGCCGCGCGAGTAAATTCTTTCCTTGCCAACCGTGGAAAAGGGTTTGGTCTGCGTCTGGGGGTCAGAACCTCTGGTTGTTCTGGTATGGCCTATGTACTGGAATTTGTTGACGCACCGAACGAAGAAGACACAGTGTTTGAAGACAAAGGCGTAAAGGTTGTGGTTGACGGCAAAAGCCTGCAATTTCTCGACGGCACTCAGCTGGACTTCGTCAAAGAAGGCCTGAACGAAGGGTTCAAATTTACCAACCCGAACGTCAAAGACGAGTGCGGTTGCGGTGAAAGCTTCAACGTCTAATCGCGTATCACCCGATGACCCCACCGCAGGCACCTGTGCGTGGGGTCTGCTTCGAATGCACACCCGGAATTGTTATGGATTACTTCACCCTCTTTGGGTTGCCGGCCCATTATCAACTCGATACCCAGGCGCTGGCGACACGTTTCCAGGATCTGCAACGGCAGTATCATCCTGACCGTTTTGCCAGCCATCCGCAGGCGGAGCAACTGGCCGCTGTGCAGCACTCCGCAACGATTAATCAGGCGTGGCAAACGCTACGAAACCCGCTAACGCGCGCAGAATATCTGCTCTCGCTCCACGGGTTTGATTTGGCCTCTGAGCAGCACACGGTTCGCGACACCGCCTTTTTGATGGAGCAACTGGAGCTGCGCGAAGAGCTGGATGAGATAGCCCGCGCTGAAGACGCCGCGCGTCTGGAGGCATTCCAGGCACGGGTGAAAGCGCTGTACGATGCGCGACATCAGCAAATGGTACAACAGTTAGATAATCAAACGTGGGATGCCGCGGCGGATACCGTGCGTAAACTGCGTTTTCTCGATAAACTGCGCAGCTCAACAGAACAACTCGAAGAAAAACTGCTCGGTTTTTAAAATTTTGGAAGCACACAATGGCCTTATTACAAATCAGTGAACCCGGCCTGAGCGCCGCACCGCACCAGCGCCGTCTGGCTGCGGGCATCGACCTTGGCACTACCAATTCGCTGGTGGCCACGGTGCGCAGCGGGCAGGCAGAAACGCTGGCCGACAGCGCCGGGCGGCACTTGCTCCCCTCCGTCGTTTATTACCAGGCCGACAGCCACTCCGTCGGTTTTGATGCGCGTGACAATGCCGCGCTGGACCCGATCAACACTATCAGTTCCGTAAAACGTCTGATGGGCCGCAGCCTTGCGGATATTCAGGCGCGCTATCCGCACCTTCCGTGGCAGTTTCAGGCCAGCGAAAACGGTTTGCCGATGATTGTCACCCCGGCGGGCCTGGTGAACCCTGTTCGCGTCTCCGCCGATATCCTTAAAGCCCTTGCGGCTCGCGCGCAAGAGACGCTGGCGGGCGAGCTGGATGGCGTGGTTATCACTGTCCCTGCCTATTTTGATGATGCGCAGCGTCAGGGCACAAAAGATGCGGCGCGTCTTGCGGGCCTGCACGTGCTGCGCTTGCTCAATGAGCCGACCGCCGCGGCCATCGCCTACGGCCTGGACTCCGGGCAGGAAGGGGTGATTGCCGTCTACGATCTCGGCGGCGGCACCTTTGATATCTCAATTCTGCGCCTCAGCCGTGGCGTGTTTGAAGTGCTGGCGACCGGCGGAGATTCAGCGCTGGGCGGAGACGATTTTGACCATCTGCTGGCTGATTACATTCGCGAGCAGGCGAAGCTTACCGATCGCAGCGATGCCCACCAACAGCGTGAATTGCTGGACGCGGCGATTGCCGCCAAAATCGCGCTCAGCGATGCCGACGTTGTCGATGTGAACGTGGCGGGGTGGCAGGGCAGCATCACGCGTGCGCAGTTCGACGCGCTGATTGCACCGCTGGTAAAACGTACATTGCTCGCCTGTCGCCGTGCATTGAAAGATGCAGGCGTGGAAGCAAGCGAGGTACTGCAAGTCGTGATGGTTGGCGGTTCGACGCGCGTGCCGCTGGTGCGCGAACGTGTGGGCGAGTTTTTTGGCCGCACGCCGTTGACTTCCATCGACCCGGATAAAGTTGTCGCCATTGGTGCCGCAATCCAGGCGGATATTCTGGTCGGCAACAAACCCGACAGCGAAATGCTGCTGCTGGACGTCATCCCGCTCTCGCTGGGGCTGGAAACGATGGGCGGCCTGGTTGAGAGGGTTATTCCGCGCAATACCACCATTCCGGTGGCGCGGGCGCAGGAGTTCACCACCTTTAAAGATGGCCAGACGGCGATGTCCATCCATGTGTTGCAGGGTGAGCGCGAACTGGTGCAGGACTGCCGCTCGCTGGCGCGTTTTGCGCTGCGCGGTATCCCGGCGATGCCCGCAGGCGGAGCGCATATTCGCGTGACCTTCCAGGTTGACGCTGATGGTCTGCTCAGCGTGACCGCGATGGAAAAATCGACCGGTGTGGAATCCTCTATCCAGGTGAAACCGTCCTACGGTCTGACCGACGGCGAAATCGCCGACATGATCAAAGACTCCATGAGCTTTGCTGAGCAGGACGTGAAAGCACGTATGCTGGCAGAGCAGAAAGTGGAAGCCGCGCGCGTACTGGAAAGTCTCGACGGTGCGCTCGCCGCTGACGCCGCGCTGTTAAGCGCCGCAGAGCGTGCGGGAATCGACAAGGCAGTGGCGCATCTGCGCGCGGTTGCCGAAAGCGATGATACCGACGCAATAGAACAAGCCATTAAAAATGTAGATAAACAAACCCAGGAATTCGCCGCGCGCCGTATGGATCAATCCGTGCGTTCCGCGCTGAAAGGCCATTCCGTCGACGAGGTTTAATATGCCTAAAATTGTTTTTCTGCCTCATCAGGATCTCTGTCCGGATGGCGCAGTTCTGGAAGCAAAAAGCGGTGAAACGATCCTGGATGTCGCCCTGCGCGGCGGCATAGAGATTGAGCACGCCTGCGAAAAATCCTGTGCCTGCACCACCTGCCACTGTATCGTGCGGGAAGGTTTTGATTCTTTGCCGGAAAGCAGTGAAGACGAAGACGACATGCTGGATAAAGCCTGGGGTCTTGAGCCGGACAGCCGTTTAAGCTGCCAGGCGCGCGTCACTGATGAGGATCTGGTGATAGAGATCCCGCGCTACACTATCAACCACGCACGGGAGCACTAAGATGGGACTGAAATGGACCGATAGCCGTGAAATCGGCGAAGCTCTCTACGACAGCCGTCCGGATGTGGACCCGAAAACCGTCCGTTTCACCGATATGCATCAGTGGATCTGTGAACTGGAGGAGTTCGACGACGACCCGAACGCATCCAATGAGAAAATTCTCGAAGCGATTCTGCTAGTCTGGTTAGACGAAGCATCGTAATCACGCAACGGGCTGCCTTCGGGTAGCCCGTTTTTACGCAAGCCTTGTGCGTAAGGATTTCGGGCGCGGCCCGACCCAATCTGGCCCATAACATAGCCTGCCGATCAGGCTCTAAGGATAAGTACAATGACAGAAGCCATGAAAATTACGCTGACCACGCAAAGCGCGGATCCGCGTTGGGGTGAAAAAGCCACTTACAGTATCAATAACGACGGTATCTCCCTGCATCTTACCGGAAAAGACGATCCGGCGCTTATTCAGCGCGCAGCCCGTAAAATCGATGGTCTGGGCATCAAGCATGTTGCTTTAAGCGGCGAAGGCTGGGATGTAGAGCGCAGCTGGGCTTTTTGGGCGGGTTATAAAGGGCCAAAAGGCACGCGCAAAATTGACTGGCCGCAACTGAGCGACGCTGAGCAAAACGAGCTGAATAACCGCCTGCAAACCATTGACTGGGTGCGTGACACCATTAATGCACCGGCAGAAGATCTGGGGCCAGAACAACTGGCGCAGCGCGCGGTCGATCTGCTGCACAGCGTGGGCGGCGAAAAGGTGTCATACCGCATCACTAAAGGTGAAGATCTGCGCGAGCAGAACTATATGGGTCTGCATACGGTAGGGCGTGGCTCCGATCGCCAACCGGTGCTGCTGGCGCTGGACTATAACCCGACCGGTAACGCCGATGCGCCGGTTTATGCCGTGCTTGTGGGCAAAGGGATAACCTTTGACTCCGGCGGCTACAGCATTAAGCCGACCAGCTCTATGGATTCGATGAAATCGGATATGGGCGGCGCGGCGCTGGTGACAGGCGCACTGGCTTTTGCTATCACGCGCGGCCTGAATAAGCGTGTGAAATTAATTCTTTGCTGTGCGGATAATCTGATAAGCGGTAACGCCTTTAAGCTTGGCGATGTCATCCATTACCGTAACGGTAAAACAGTTGAAGTGATGAATACCGACGCCGAAGGGCGCCTGGTGCTGGCCGATGGTTTGATTGATGCCAGCGCGCAGAAACCCGAGCTGATTATCGATGCCGCGACGCTGACCGGGGCGGCTAAGACCGCGCTGGGTAATGATTACCACGCACTATTCAGCTTCGATGACGGACTGGCAGGTCGCCTGATGAGCAGCGCAGCCGCAGAAAATGAACCGTTCTGGCGCTTGCCGCTGGCCGAGTTCCACCGCAGCCAACTGCCGTCTAACTTTGCTGAGCTGAACAATACAGCGAGCGGCTCGTTCCCTGCGGGTGCCAGCACGGCGGCTGGTTTCTTGTCGCATTTCGTTGAAAACTACCAGCAGGGTTGGCTGCATATCGACTGTTCCGCCACCTATCGTAAAGCGCCGGTTGAGCAGTGGGCGGCCGGGGCGACCGGGCTTGGCGTGCGCACCCTTGCTAATCTGTTAACGGCTGAGTAATTTCCCTCATTTACCGCTGCCTCTCTGCCTGAGAGGCAGCAAGAGGGCTAGTGTGGAATGTCTATGTCTGACTCGAATAACGAATTAGAAACGCTGCTGGAGCAGGCCGCAACCGAGCCTGCTTACCGTCCGGCATTTTTTCGCACGCTGCTGGAATCCACCGTTTGGGTACCCGGAACAGCGGCAGAAGGCGAAACCATTGTTGAGGATAGCGCGCTCGATTTAGAGCACTGGGAGAAAGATGACGGTAGCTCCGTTATTCCTTTTTTTACCTCGCTTGCAGCGTTGCAACAGGCCGTTGATAAAGGGCAGGCGTTTGTGGTGATGCCAGCGCGTACGCTCTTTGAAATGACGCTTGGCGAAACGCTTTTTCTCAATGCGAAACTGCCAACCGGTAAAGAGTTCACTCCGCGTGAAATCAGCCATTTAGTTGGCGAAGAGGGCAGCCCGCTAAGCCAGCAGGAAGTGCTGGAAGGCGGAACTGCGCTACTGTTATCAGAAGTGGCAGAACCGCCTGCACAGATGGTTGATTCTCTGACCACGCTTTTCAAAAGCCTCAAAACCGTTAAACGCGCGTTCCTCTGCTCCGTCAAAGAGCAGGCTGACGAGCAGGCTAACCTGCTTATCGGTATTGAAGCGGAGGGCGATATCGAAGCGATAGTCCACGCGGCGGGAAGCGTGGCAACGGATACGCTGCCGGGGGATGAACCCGTCGATATCTGCCTGGTTGCGGAAGGCGAAAAAGGCATCAGCCACTTTATGCTGGCGCATATTACGCCCTTCTACGAACGCCGCTGGGGCAGTTTCCTGCGCGACTTTAAACAGAACCGCATCATTTAATGCTCAGGCGGTGCGCTCTGCACCGTCTGCTTTTCATCACGCCGGTTCTGTCGGCAAATCTTCACGCGCGCCCCATTCACTCCAGGAACCGTCATACAGCGTGACATCTTTTGCGCCAAGCGTCGTCAGCGCCAGCACGACGACTGCCGCCGTTACGCCAGAGCCGCAGCTTGCGATGACCGGTTTGCGCAAATCCACGCCCTGGCGGCGGAAAATAGCTGCCAGCGCATCGGTGGTTTTCAGCTCCCCCTCAACAACCAGGTCACCCCAGGGAACGTTCAGCGCGCCAGGTATATGGCCGCGCTTAAGCCCCGGTCGCGGCTCGTCTGCCTGCGCGTTAAAACGTGGCGCCGGGCGAGCATCGACAATTTGCGCCGTCCCTTCGTGGCTCGCCAGCAGCATGTCGGTCAGTTTTTTAACGACCGCCGGATTAAAATTGGCCTGAAAGTCAGACTCCGGCAGCGGGACATCACCCTGTTGCAATGGCAGGGCATCACGCTGCCAGCCCGCCAGGCCGCCCGCCAGAATTGAGACATTTTCAGCCCCGAAACTGCGCAGCATCCACCATGCGCGCGGCGCAGAAAACAGGTTGCCCTCATCATATACAACCAGATGTTTATCGTGGCTTATCCCCAGCTCGCGCATGGCAACAGCAAAGGCTTCCGGGCGCGGCATCATATGCGGCAGAGGCGAGGTGTGATCGGATAGCGCTTCGATATCAAAAAAGACAGCCCCGGGAAGATGCCCTGCGCGATACTCGGCTTTGATATCGCGATGCTCCTGCCCGGGAGGCGCCATCCGGGCGTCAATCAGCTGAATTTCAGGGTCATCACTATGCTCAATCAGCCAGTCGGGCGCGACAAAAAACGAAGTGGACATGGTTGCCTCCGTGTCTTCAACAGTAACCTGAATTGTTAACGTTTTTACCTGAACCGACAAGTTATCCGCGTCAACTCTGGCCGGGTTTTCGTCATTTTGCGGCCTGCTTTCCAGATTTTAGTGGCTTTTTTGAATTCCTGGTTTTCACGCATAATAATGCCCGTGCATCGCTCAACAAGCTTGACAGAACAGGGATAAAAAATGAGATCGCTACGCTTCGCGGCGCTGACCTGCGCGCTATTAACGACACTGGTATTAGCAGGCTGCGATAACGATGATAAACCGCAGGCCGCCAGTACGGCTGCCGCATCTGCTACGCCTGCCGTGGAGCAAAAAGGCCAGGCAAATCCCGCGCCGGATAAAGCAAAGCGCGCGCAGCTTGTGGCGCAAAGCGAAGGAAAAGCCCTCACATTACTGGATGCGTCTGAGGTTCAGCTTGACGGTGCAGCGGCACTGGTGTTGGCGTTCTCTGTGCCGCTGGAGCCCGATCAGGATTTCTCTGCTGTTGTTCACCTGGTGGATAAAAAAAGCGGCAAAGTCGATGGTGCCTGGGAGCTTGCGCCCAATCTGAAAGAATTACGCCTGCGGCATCTGGAGCCGAATCGTGAACTGCTGGTGACGGTAGATAGCGGCCTGAAAGCGCTGAATGGCGCGACCTTTAATACCAATTATGAAAAAACCATCGCCACGCGCGATGTGCAGCCCAGCGTCGGCTTTGCCAGTCGGGGATCGCTGCTGCCGGGGAAGGTTGTTGAAGGGCTGCCGGTCATGGCGCTTAATGTAAATAGCGTCGATGTCAATTTTTACCGCGTAAAACCTGAGTCGCTCGCCGCCCTTATCAGCCAGTGGGAGTATCGCAACTCGCTGAGCAACTGGGAGTCGGACAACTTACTGAAAATGGCCGATCTGGTGTATACCGGACGTTTTGACCTCAACCCGGCGCGCAATACCCGTGAAAAACTGATGCTGCCGCTTAGCGGTATCCAGCCGTTGCAGCAAACGGGGGTATATATTGCAGTGATGAATCAGGCCGGGCATTACAACTACAGCAATGCCGCGACGCTGTTTACGCTGAGCAATATTGGTCTTTCCGCACACCGTTATCACAATCGTCTGGATATCTTCACGCAGGGGCTGGAAAACGGCGCGGCGCTCTCAGGTATAGATATTGTCTTACTCAATGAAAAAGGCCAAACGCTGGCACAGGCGACCAGCGACAGCGATGGGCATGCGACCCTGACGACAGATAAAGAAGCGGCGCTGATACTGGCGCGCAAAGAGGGTGAAACGACGCTGCTGGATCTCAAACTTCCGGCACTTGATCTGGCGGAGTTTGCCGTCGGGGGCGAGCCGGGTTACAGCAAGCAATTTTTTATGTTTGGCCCGCGCGATCTTTATCGTCCTGGCGAAACGGTGATACTGAATGCGCTGTTGCGCGACAGCGACGGTAAGCTGCTGGCCGATCAACCGGTGAAACTTGAGGTCGTCAAGCCGGACGGCCAGGTTATCCGCACCGTTGTTATCCAGCCGCAAAACGGCCTGTATCAGTTTACCTGGACTCTGGACGCCGGAGCGCAGACCGGGCTTTGGCATATCCGGGCTAATACCGGCGACAATCTTGCGCGCGAGTGGGCATTCCACGTCGAAGATTTTATGCCGGAGCGCATGGCGCTCGCTATTACCCCGCAACCGCAGCCCGTTGCGCCTTCAGCAGACGTGTTGTTTAACATTGAGGGCCACTATCTCTACGGCGCACCTGCCAGCGGTAACACGCTACAGGGCCAGCTTTTTCTGCGCCCATTGCGTGAAGCCGTGCAGGCCTTACCCGGCTTCCAGTTTGGCGATATTGCGGAAGAAAACCTCAGCCGCAGTCTGGATGAGGTTCAGCTGACGCTGGATAAATCCGGGAAGGGGACGGTGAGTACACCGAGCCAGTGGCAGGATAGCCACTCTCCGCTGCAACTCATTTTGCAGGCGAGCCTGCTGGAATCGGGCGGTCGTCCGGTGACGCGCCGGGCAGAGCAGGCAATCTGGCCGGCGAAAACGCTCCCGGGTATTCGCCCGCAGTTCGCCTCGAAAGCGGTTTACGACTACCGCACGGATACGACCGTAAATCAGCCGATGGTTGATGAAAACAGCACCGCTGCTTTTGACATCCTCTACGCTGATGCACAAGGTAACAAAAAGGCGGTCAGCGATTTACAGGTGCGTTTGATTCGTGAGCGGCGTGATTACTTCTGGAACTGGTCAGAAAACGAAGGCTGGCAGTCACAATTTAACCAAAAAGATTTGGTGGAAGGCGAGCAAAGCCTGACGCTTGCGGCAGACGAAACGGGCAAAGTGAGTTTCCCGGTCGAGTGGGGATCTTACCGGCTGGAGGTAAAAGGCCCTGATAACACGCTTAGCAGCGTGCGTTTCTGGGCGGGTTACAGCTGGCAGGATAACAGCGACGGAGCGGGGGCTGCACGCCCGGATCGCGTCACCATGAAGCTCGATAAACCAGGCTATAAGCCGGGCGATACTATTAAACTTCACCTCACAGCGCCTGCGGCCGGCAAAGGCTACGCGATGATTGAGTCCAGCGAAGGGCCGCTTTGGTGGCAGGAGATTGATGTTCCGGCGCAGGGGCTCTCGCTTGAGATTCCGGTCGACAGCAAATGGCAGCGCCACGATCTCTACATCAGCACGCTGGTTGTTCGCCCTGGCGATAAATCGAAATCCGCCACGCCAAAACGCGCGGTGGGTGTGCTGCATCTGCCGATGGGCGATGAAAATCGCCGTCTTAATATCGCGCTCGATACGCCGCAAAAGATGCGTCCTAATCAGCCGTTAACGGTAAAAATTAACGCGTCCGTGAAGAATGGCGAAACGCCAAAACAGATAAATGTGCTGGTGTCGGCGGTCGACAGCGGTGTATTGAATATCACCGACTTCGTTACGCCCGACCCGTGGCTGGGCTTTTTCGGGCAAAAACGGTACGGGGCGGATATCTACGATATCTACGGGCAGGTGATTGAAGGCCAGGGGCGTCTGGCGGCGCTGCGCTTTGGTGGTGACGGCGATGAGTTAAACCGCGGCGGTAAACCGCCGGTCAATCATGTCAACATTATTGCTCAGCAAGCGCAGCCAGTGACGCTTGATGAGAAGGGCGAAGGAACGGTGACGCTGCCGATTGGCGATTTTAATGGCGAGTTACGTGTAATGGCGCAAGCCTGGAGCGCACAAGAGTTCGGCAGCAGCGAAAGCAAAGTGATAGTCGCAGCACCGCTCATTGCCGAACTGAATAAGCCGCGCTTTTTGGGCAGCGGCGATACCTCCCGTTTAACACTGGATCTCACTAACCTGACAGACCAACCGCAAACGCTGAGCGTCGCGCTGACAGCAAAGGGTTTGCTTAGCCTTGAAAGCGCGCAGCCGGAACCGGTCACGCTGGCAGCAGGCGAGCGTTCGACGCTGTTTATTCCTGTGCGTGCGCTGGACGGGTTTGGCGACGGAGAAATCAGCGCGCAAATTAGCGGGTTGGCTCTGCCGGGCGAAACGTTCGCCCCGGAACACAAACAGTGGAAATTAGGCGTGCGGCCACCCTTTGCGGCGCAGACCGTTAGCAGCGGAGTGATGCTTAAGCCAGGCGAAAGCTGGCAGGCACCGCCACAGCATCTGGCGGGAATTTCCCCGGCAACGCTTACGGGGCGCTTACTGTTTAGCGGCAAACCGCCGCTGAATATCGCACGCTATATCGAAGAGCTCAGAGCGTATCCGTATGGCTGCCTGGAGCAGACAGCCAGCGGGCTGTTCCCGTCGCTTTATACCAATGCAGCGCAACTGGCAGTGCTGGGGATTAAAGGCGAAAGCGACGAGCAGCGTCGGGCCGCGGTGGATATCGGTATCTCAAGGCTTTTACAAATGCAGCGTGACGATGGCGGGTTCGCCTTGTGGGATAAAAACGGGCCTGAGGAGTACTGGTTGACAGCCTATGTGACCGACTTTCTGGTCAGCGCCTCGGCTCAGGGTTATAGCGTGCCCGCCGGGGCGCTCAATAACGCAAACAACCGCTTGTTGCGTTATCTGCAGGATCCGGCGGTGATGGCCGTGCGTTATAGCGACGATGTGCCCGCCACCAAATTTGCCGTGCAGAGCTATGCAGGACTGGTGCTGGCTCGCCAGCAAAAAGCGCCGTTGGGCGCGCTGCGTGAAATCTGGCAGCGCCATGACAGCGCAAAAGCTGCGCTGCCGTTGATGCAGCTCGGTGTGGCGCTAAAACTGATGGGGGATGAACCGCGCAGCGAGCAGGCTCTGGCGCTGGCGTTGAAAACCTCACGCCCGCAACCCTCAGTCTGGCTGGCGGATTATGGCAGCGAACTGCGTGACAACGCGCTGATGCTGGCTCTGCTCCAGGAGAATAATCTGCTGGCAGGCGAGCAGTCCCGCCTGCTGACAACGCTTTCAGAGCAGGCATATGGTCAGCGCTGGTTGTCCACACAGGAAAGCAACGCGCTGTTTTTGGCCGGGCGTAACCTCCAGAATGTTCCCGGCAGCTGGCAGGCGCAAACTTCCCTGAGTGAAGCGCCTCTGGCTGGCGATAGTGCCCAGGCTCGCAGCCTTGATGCCGACAGCCTTGCAGCATTACAGGTTACTAATAGCGGAACCACACCTCTGTGGCTGCGTCTCGACAGTTCCGCCTATCCGCAGATTGCCCCGGCGCCTTCCGGCAATGTTCTGCAAATTGAGCGTACTGTTCTGGGAACCGATGGGCGTAGTAAATCGCTCTCTTCGCTGAAAAGCGGTGAGCTGGTGCTGGTGTGGCTGGATATTCGCGCCAGCCAGAACGTGCCGGATGCACTGGTCGTGGACTTACTTCCTGCCGGGCTGGAGCTGGAGAACCAGAACCTCACCAGCAGCAGCGCCAGTTTGCAGGAGAGCGGCAGCGAAGTGCAGGAACTGCTCAACGCTATGCAGCAGGTGGATATCCAGCATATGGAGTTCCGCGACGATCGCTTTGTCGCGGCGGTGTCGGTAAACGAAGGTCAGCCCGTCACGCTTGTTTATCTGGCTCGCGCAGTCACACCGGGTACATACCAGGTTCCGGCACCTCAGGTGGAATCGATGTATGTC
This sequence comes from Vagococcus sp. WN89Y, assembly GCF_052220145.1. Classification (NCBI taxonomy): domain Bacteria; kingdom Bacillati; phylum Bacillota; class Bacilli; order Lactobacillales; family Enterococcaceae; genus Vagococcus; species Vagococcus sp. WN89Y. The sequence goes on from NZ_JBQPOM010000029.1 coordinate 60,836, forward strand.
CCGGGCTGGCGCGCGACAGGAGCGACCAGTGGGCCGTTAATCATTGTTCCGTAACGTGAAAAGAGTACGTTTGTTATCCACCCGCAGGCTTTGGCTTGTGGGTGTACCGCTACTGGTAGTGCTGGCGGTACTGGTCGCCGACAAAATCTGGCCGCTGCCGCTTGTTGAAGTGCAGCCCGCGCGGGTGGTTGTCGCTGAAGATGGCACGCCGCTGTGGCGGTTTGCCGATGGCGAAGGGATTTGGCGCTATCCGGTGACCATTGAAGAGGTCTCGCCCCTCTACCTGCAGGCGCTGATCCAGTATGAAGATCGTTGGTTCTGGAAGCATCCTGGCGTCAATCCTTTTTCGGTTCTGCGCGCGGCCTGGCAGGATTTGCGCGCGGGTCACGTTGTCTCCGGGGGCAGTACGCTCACCATGCAGGTAGCGCGGCTACTCGACCCGCATCCGCGAACCTTTGGCGGCAAGGTTCGCCAGCTGTGGCGCGCATTGCAACTGGAGTGGCATCTTTCCAAGCGCGAAATCCTCACGCTCTATCTGAATCGCGCCCCCTTTGGCGGTACGCTGCAGGGCGTTGGCGCTGCAAGCTGGGCCTATCTGGGAAAACCGCCTTCACAGCTAAGCCACGCCGAAGCGGCACTTCTGGCGGTGCTGCCGCAAGCGCCAAGCCGCCTGCGCCCGGACCGCTGGGCGCAGCGTGCGCAGGCGGCGCGAGACAAAGTCCTCGCACGCATGGCTTCGCAGCGCGTCTGGTCTGCGCGCCAGGTGAAGGAAGCTCGGGAAGAACCGGTATGGTTGGCGCCGCGGCAGATGCCCCAGCTGGCGCCGCTCTTTTCCCGGCGAATGCTAAGCGTCAGTAATTCGCTGAAAATAACAACGACGCTGGACGCCAGCCTGCAACGGCAGCTGGAAGAACTGGCGCTGAATACCAAATCACGGCTGGCGCAGCGAAGTTCGCTGGCCATGATAGTTATCGATCATACGGATATGAAAGTCCGTGGCTGGGTCGGTTCGGTCGATATCAATGACGACAGCCGTTTCAGCCATGTGGATATGGTCAGCGCGGTGCGTTCTCCCGGCTCGGTACTGAAACCTTTTATTTACGGTCTGGCGCTCGATGAAGGGCTTATCCATCCCGCTTCTTTATTACAGGATGTGCCGCGCAAGGTGGGGGATTATCGCCCCGGCAACTTTGACAGCGGTTTTCACGGCCCGGTTAGTATGAGCGAGGCGCTGGTGCGTTCGCTGAATTTACCCGCAGTCCAGGTGCTGGAAGCTTACGGGCCGAAAAAGTTTGCCGGGAAGCTGCGTAACGCTGGCCTGCCGCTGATATTACCGGGCGGTGCAGAGCCAAACCTGTCGCTTATCCTCGGCGGTGCCGGAGCAAGGCTTGAGGATATTGCCGCAATCTGGAGCGCGTTTGCTCGCGGCGGTAAAGCGGGCAAGCTCCGCCTGACGCCGGATGCGCCGCTCGTCGAACGCCGTCTGATGTCGCCGGGCGCGGCATGGATTATCCGCCGTATCCTGGCCGGTGAGGCGCAACCGAAGCCGGACGCCGCGTTGCCTCAGGTCGCGCCCCTGGCATGGAAAACCGGCACCAGCTATGGCTACCGTGATGCCTGGGCAATAGGTATCAACGCGCGCTATGTCATCGGTATCTGGGTTGGAAGGCCCGATGGTACACCGGTCGCCGGGCAGTTTGGCTATGCCAGCGCTGTGCCGCTGCTTAATCAGGTGAACAATATGCTACAGGCGCACTCATTACTCGATCAGGGCAAATTACCGCGCGATCCGCGCCCGGAAACGGTAAGTCGTGCGGTCATCTGCTGGCCGGGAGGGCAACGTTTGCCAGCCGGAGACAGTAACTGCCGCCGTCGGCTGGCCACATGGCTACTGGACGGCAGCCAGCCGCCGACGCTGCTGATGCCGGAGCAGGAAGGGTCGCAGGGGATTCGCTTCCCGCTGTGGCTTAACCGTGAGGGCCGTCGCGTCGCGGCGGATTGCCCGCAGGCACAGCAAAAAACTTTGATAGTCTGGCCATTACCCCTTGAGCCCTGGCTGCCGCCCACCGAGCGCCGTGGCGCGCGCTTACCCGCAGCCGATACGCGTTGCCCGCCGCGTCAGGAGAGTGCGCCGCCGCCGTTGTTACTCAGTGGGGTACGGGATGGCGCCATCATCAGGCGGCTTCCTGGCGAGGCGTTTGCTTCGCTGCCTCTACAGAGCAGCGGCGGGGAAGGGGCGCGCTGGTGGTTTTTAAACGGTGAGCCGCTGGCAACGCATGAGCCTGCGCTAAGTCTTAAACTTGCGAAAACGGGCGAATATCAGCTGCTGGTGATGGATAATGCGGGGCAGGTTGCCACGGTGCAGTTTGCTGTGCAATAAAGCCGTAGCGAAGCGATTTTATTGCGCGTGTTGCTAATACTCATCTTATTTTAAAAAAATGTTACCTTAATCCATAGGCAACACGTGAGATGCTCATTATAATCCGCGCCACACTTGTGTCCGAACAGAACAACTAACAGAGGTAATCATGGCTATTGAACGTACTTTTTCCATCATCAAGCCGAACGCGGTGGCAAAAAACGTTATTGGCAACATCTTCTCTCGCTTTGAAGCCGCAGGGTTCAAAATCGTTGGTACCAAAATGCTGCACCTGACCGTTGAGCAGGCGCGCGGTTTTTATGCTGAGCACGAAGGTCGCCCGTTCTTCGATGGCCTGGTTGAATTTATGACCTCTGGCCCGATCGTTGTTTCTGTTCTTGAAGGGGAAAATGCGGTACAGCGCCACCGTGATCTGCTGGGTGCAACCAACCCGGACAACGCGCTGGCTGGCACTTTGCGTGCTGATTACGCTGACAGCTTCACCGAAAACGGCACCCACGGTTCCGATTCCGTGGAGTCCGCTGCACGCGAAATCGCTTATTTTTTCGCTGAAGGCGAAGTGTGCCCGCGTACGCGCTAATCTATATTTAACGAAAATATCACGCGCAAGCGTGGTATCTGTACGTCAGAATTTGTACAATGCTGCGCCCCAGGATGAGCAGACGCTTGCCTGGGGCGCTTCTTTTTAACCCTCCACGGGCCACAACGTGTAATAACGAGGCCGGAAAAAAATATGTCTGAAAATACTGTCATGCCTGAGAACGATGTTCTTACGGTTCCAAACAAAGACGCAAAAATCAATTTGCTGGATCTTAACCGTCAGCAGATGCGTGAATTTTTCAAAAATTTAGGTGAAAAACCCTTTCGCGCCGACCAGGTGATGAAGTGGATGTATCACTATTGCTGCGACGATTTTGATGAGATGACCGACATCAATAAAGTGCTGCGCGGCAAATTAAAAGAAGTCGCTGAAATCCGCGCGCCGGAAGTGGTCGAGGAGCAGCGCTCATCCGATGGGACTATCAAATGGGCCATCGCAGTCGGCGATCAGCGTGTCGAAACCGTGTATATCCCGGAAGACGATCGCGCAACGCTGTGCGTCTCTTCCCAGGTCGGTTGTGCGCTGGAGTGTAAATTCTGCTCCACCGCACAACAGGGCTTTAACCGTAACCTGCGGGTGTCGGAAATCATCGGCCAGGTATGGCGCGCGGCGAAAATCATCGGCGCGGCGAAAGTGACCGGTAGCCGTCCTATCACCAACGTGGTGATGATGGGCATGGGAGAGCCGCTGCTCAACCTGACTAACGTGGTACCGGCGATGGAAATCATGCTGGATGATTTTGGCTTTGGGCTATCCAAACGCCGCGTCACCCTGTCAACGTCTGGCGTGGTTCCTGCGCTTGATAAACTCGGCGATATGATTGATGTCGCGTTGGCTATTTCCCTGCACGCGCCGAATGACGAAATCCGCGACGAAATTGTACCGATTAATAAGAAGTACAATATTGAAACCTTCCTCGCTGCGGTGCGCCGTTACCTTGAAAAGTCCAACGCCAACCAGGGCCGCGTGACGATTGAATACGTGATGCTTGACCACGTCAATGACGGCACGGAACACGCGCATCAGCTGGCTGAGTTGCTGAAAGATACGCCGTGTAAGATAAACCTGATCCCGTGGAACCCGTTCCCCGGCGCGCCGTATGGTCGCAGCTCCAACAGCCGTATCGATCGGTTCTGCAAAGTCTTAATGAGCTATGGTTTTACGACTATCGTGCGTAAAACGCGCGGCGATGATATCGATGCGGCTTGTGGGCAACTGGCGGGCGAGGTGATTGACCGCACCAAACGCACTATGCGCAAGCGTATGCAGGGCGAGCCCATTGCGGTTAAGGCCGTGTAATTGCAGAAGGCTGCGCAGTTAATGTGTTGCATTTTGTAAAAATGCGTGGAAATTGGCCTGTCCGGGCGCAGGCCAGTAATAATTACGGTGCGTTTCTGCTGAGATTGAGGCAGTATGTAGTGATGGAACAAGGGTTTAGCAAAAAGTGCTGAAAGCTGTTCTGTTATGGCAAGCCAGAGAGTCTTATACTGTGGGTCTATGGTTAACTGACCCGGTTTTTTCGTGGCGCTTGTGAGCATTGCGGTCACAAACGCCTGATTCTTACATTTCACGTACCAGTAGTTGTAGCGAATGAATACTGAAGCCACTCAAGACCAAAACGAAGCACAAACCACTGGCGTACGTCTGCGCAGCGCCCGTGAACAACTTGGACTCAGCCAGCAGGCCGTTGCCGAACGCCTGTGTCTGAAGGTCTCCACGGTACGCGATATTGAAGAGGACAGGTCTCCTGCCGACCTGGCTTCCACGTTTGTACGTGGTTACATCCGCTCTTATGCTCGCCTGGTGCACATTCCTGAAGAGGAGTTGCTGCCGATGATCGAGAAGCAAGCACCGGTGCGTGCCGCCAAAGTTGCGCCTATGCAGAGCTTTGCGCTGGGTAAACCGCGCAAAAAACGCGACGGCTGGCTGATGAGCTTTACCTGGCTGGTATTGTTTGTCGTGGTCGGTCTCACGGGCGCCTGGTGGTGGCAGAATCATAAAGCGCAGCAGGAAGAGATCAGCACGATGGCCGATCAATCCACCGCAGAGCTTAACGCCAGCAACAGTGACAGCCAGAGCATACCGCTCAATACCGATACCATTTCTACACCTGCGCCAGCACCGGCTGACAGCGCACCCGTGACGGACACTGCCCAGGCGCCGACGGAGTCTGCTCCGCTGGACACGGCGAGCCAGGCCCCGGCTGTGGTTGCACCGTCCCAGGCGAATATCGATCCTGCGCCGCAAGCGCCTGTCGCTACTGACAGCACTGCTGCACAGTTGCCGATCGATCAGGCGGGCGTAGCGTCGGCGGCGGATGCCACTGCGCTGGTGATGAACTTCACGGCCGATTGCTGGCTTGAAGTGAGCGATGCGACCGGTAAAAAACTCTTTAGCGGTATGCAGCGCAAAGATGGCGTATTGAACCTGAACGGTCAGGCACCCTATAAACTGAAAATTGGTGCACCGGCCGCAGTACAGATCCAGTATCAGGGGAAACCTGTCGATCTGAGTCGTTTTATCAGAACTAACCAGGTTGCGCGTCTGACCCTCAATGCCGAACAATCAGCAGTACAGTAACAGACGGGCAACGCGGGAGATTTTTAATGCATAACCAGGCCCCGATTCAGCGTCGGAAATCGAAACGGATTTATGTTGGTAATGTGCCGATCGGCGATGGTGCTCCCATCGCCGTCCAGTCAATGACAAACACCCGTACCACGGATGTTGAGGCAACGGTTAATCAAATCAAAGCGCTGGAGCGCGTTGGCGCGGACATCGTTCGCGTTTCCGTCCCCACCATGGACGCGGCAGAAGCCTTCAAACTTATCAAACAGCAGGTGAGCGTGCCGCTGGTGGCGGATATCCACTTTGATTACCGTATCGCGCTGAAAGTTGCCGAATACGGTGTCGACTGCCTGCGAATCAACCCTGGCAATATCGGCAACGAAGAGCGTATCCGCACCGTTGTTGATTGCGCGCGCGACAAAAATATTCCTATCCGTATTGGCGTCAATGCCGGATCGCTGGAAAAAGATCTGCAGGAAAAGTACGGCGAACCAACGCCGCAGGCGCTGCTCGAATCCGCCATGCGTCACGTCGATCATCTCGATCGTCTGAATTTTGACCAATTTAAGGTCAGCGTAAAAGCCTCCGATGTGTTTCTCGCGGTAGAGTCGTATCGCCTGCTGGCAAAACAGATAGAGCAGCCGCTGCATCTGGGCATCACCGAAGCCGGTGGCGCGCGCGCCGGTGCCGTAAAATCAGCCATTGGCTTAGGTCTGCTGCTTTCTGAAGGCATTGGCGACACCCTGCGTATTTCGCTGGCGGCTGATCCGGTGGAAGAGATCAAAGTTGGGTTTGATATCCTGAAGTCCTTGCGTATCCGCTCGCGCGGTATCAACTTTATCGCCTGCCCAACCTGCTCCCGCCAGGAGTTTGATGTTATCGGTACTGTTAACGCACTTGAACAGCGCCTGGAAGATATCATCACGCCGATGGATGTTTCTATTATCGGTTGCGTGGTGAATGGCCCCGGCGAAGCGCTGGTGTCCACGCTTGGTGTGACCGGCGGCAACAAGAAAAGCGGCCTGTATGAAGATGGCGTGCGCAAAGATCGCCTGGATAACAGCGACATGATAAGCCAGCTTGAGGCCCGTATCCGTGCAAAAGCCTCAATACTGGACGAAGCGCGCCGTATCAACGTGCAACAGGTAGAAAAATAACGTAGCTGGGAAGCGGCTGGCTTCCCGTGTATGATGAACCCGCCCGGCGCGAGCAGTGCTCGTCGCGGCCCTGAGGGTTCATTTTTTGTATTAATAAAGAGAACAAACGTGGCAAAGAACATTCAAGCCATTCGCGGCATGAACGATTATCTGCCTGGCGACACCGCCATCTGGCAGCGTATTGAAGGCACCTTAAAAAACGTGCTCGGCAGCTACGGTTACAGTGAAATCCGTTTGCCGATTGTAGAGCAGACCCCGTTATTCAAACGCGCGATCGGTGAAGTGACCGACGTGGTTGAAAAAGAGATGTATACCTTTGACGATCGCAACGGCGATAGCCTGACGCTGCGTCCCGAAGGTACGGCGGGCTGTGTACGCGCCGGCATCGAGCATGGTCTTCTGTACAATCAGGAACAGCGCTTGTGGTATGTCGGGCCGATGTTCCGCTATGAGCGTCCGCAAAAAGGGCGCTATCGCCAGTTCCATCAGCTGGGTGTGGAAGTGTTTGGCCTGCAGGGGCCGGATATTGACGCCGAGCTGATTATGCTGACCGCACGCTGGTGGCGCGCGCTTGGCATCGACCAGCATGTTGCGCTGGAGCTTAACTCTATCGGTTCGCTGGCGGCGCGCGCGACATATCGCGAGGCGCTGGTGGCTTTCCTTGAGCAGCATAAAGACAAGCTGGACGAAGACTGCCTGCGGCGTATGTATACCAACCCGCTGCGCGTACTGGACACCAAAAACCCGGAGATTCAGACGCTGCTCAACGATGCGCCGAAACTGGGTGATTACCTTGATGAAGAGTCCCGCGAGCACTTTGCCGGGCTGTGTGCTTTCCTGGATGCGGCAGGCATCCGTTATACCGTGAACCAACGGCTGGTACGCGGCCTGGACTACTACAATCGCACCGTGTTTGAATGGGTCACCAGCAGCCTGGGGGCGCAGGGGACGGTGTGCGCAGGCGGTCGTTACGATGGCCTGGTTGAGCAGCTTGGCGGTCGCGCCACGCCAGCGGTTGGCTTTGCGATGGGTCTGGAACGACTTGTTTTGTTAGTTCAGGCAGTTAATCCGGAATTTAAAGCAGAATCCGTTGTCGATATATACCTGGTGGCCTCTGGCGCCAATACGCAGTCTGCGGCAATGCTGCTGGCAGAGAAGGTGCGCGATGCGTTGCCTGGCGTACGGCTGATGATGAACCACGGCGGCGGCAATTTCAAAAAGCAATTCGCACGGGCAGATAAATGGGGCGCTCGCGCCGCGCTGGTGCTCGGCGAGTCTGAAATTGCTGGCGGTAATGTTGTGGTGAAGGATTTACGCTCTGGTGAGCAGAGTACGGTAACGCAGGACAGCGTTGCGGCGCATTTGCGCACACTACTGGGCTAATCTCGCCGGTGAATTATCGTTAAGGAGAAGGACTGCGTGGAAATTTACGAGAACGAAAACGACCAGGTTGACGCTATCAAACGCTTCTTTGTCGAAAACGGCAAAGCACTGGCTGTTGGGGTAGTTTTAGGTATCGGTGCGCTGGTCGGCTGGCGCTACTGGTCCAGTCATCAGGAGGATTCGGCAAAAGCCTCCTCCCAGGCGTATGAAGACGCGATTTCCGCGCTTTCGGCCGGTAAACCCGAGGCGCTCGCCGCCGGGGAGAAATTCGTCGCTGATAACAAAAACACCTACGGCGCGTTAGCTGCGCTGGAGCTGGCGCAGCAGTACGTTGATAAAAACGAGCTGGAAAAAGCAGCCGCCCAGTTACAGCTGGGGCTGGGTGCGACCAGTGATGAAAATCTGCAATCAATGATTAACGTACGCCTGGCGCGTGTTCAGGTGCAGCTGAAGCAGCAAGACGGCGCGCTGAAAACGCTGGATGCCGTGAAGGGTGAAAGCTGGGCGGCTATCGTTGCCGATCTGCGCGGCGAAGCGTTGCTGAGTAAAGGCGATAAACAAGGTGCGCGCACCGCATGGGAAAACGGCATCAAAAACAATGCTTCTCCTGCGTTGAGTGAAATGATGCAGATGAAAATTAATAATTTGTCCATCTAAGAGGGACCCGATGCAATTGCGTAAATTACTTCTGCCTGGGCTGCTTTCCGTTACGTTATTGAGCGGCTGTTCCCTGTTCAGTGGTGAAGAAGATGTTGTGAAGATGTCTCCGCTGCCAACTGTTGAAAACGAATTCAACCCATCCACTGCGTGGAGCACATCGGTGGGTAACGGTATCGGCGATTTTTATTCCAACCTGCACCCGGCATTTGCTGATGGTGTGGTGTATGCCGCCGATCGTCATGGCACGGTGAAAGCCGTCAGTATTGATGATGGCCGTGAAATCTGGTCAGTCAATCTGGCAGAAAAAGACGGCTGGTTCTCTTCCCGTCCGGCGCTGCTCTCCGGCGGTGTCACCGTTGCCGGTGGCCATGTGCTGATCGGCAGCGAAAAAGCGCGCGTTTATGCGCTCAACACCAGCGACGGCAGCGAAGCCTGGCAGGCACGCGTGGCCGGTGAAGCGCTGTCCCGCCCGGTTGTCAGCGATGGCCTGGTCTTAATTCACACCAGTAACGGCCAGCTTCAGGCGCTGAATGAAAGCGATGGCGCGGTGAAATGGACCGTCAACCTGGATATGCCGTCTCTCTCCCTGCGCGGTGAATCCGCTCCGGCCACCGCCTTTGGCGCAGCCATTGTTGGCGGCGATAATGGACGCGTGAGCGCGGTGCTGATGCAGCAGGGCCAGATGATTTGGCAGCAGCGTATTTCGCAGGCAACGGGCGCTACGGAAATTGACCGCCTGAGCGATGTGGATACCACGCCTGTGGTGGTGGATGGCGTGGTCTACGCGCTGGCCTATAACGGTAACCTGACGGCGCTGGATTTGCGCAGCGGTCAGATCATGTGGAAACGCGAGCTGGGTTCAGTAAGCGATTTCGTGGTTGAAGGCAACCGTATCTATCTTATCGATCAGAACGATCGCGTGCTGGCCCTGACCACCGACGGTGGCGTGACGCTGTGGACGCAAAGCGATCTGTTGCATCGTAACCTTACCGCTCCGGTGCTGTATAATGGTTACATTGTGACAGGTGACAGCGAAGGGTACATTCACTGGATCAATATCGACAGTGGGCGTTTTGTCGCGCAGGAGAAAGTCGATAGCTCTGGTTTCCTGACCGAGCCGGTGGTTGCCGATGGCAAACTGCTTATCCAGGCGAAAGACGGTACGCTGTACGCCATCACGCGTTAATCGCGCTGTGAGTGTCGTTTCTGAAGACGGCTCCTGTTGCAGGGGCCGTTTTCCTGTTTTAAAAACGCTGCGCAAGTCGTAACGTTTTGCTAATGAATTATCAGTAATGAGGCTTTAAACATGGTACCTGTGGTCGCGCTTGTCGGGCGCCCTAACGTTGGAAAATCCACGCTGTTTAACCGTTTAACACGCACCCGGGATGCGCTGGTGGCGGATTTCCCGGGGCTGACTCGTGACCGTAAGTACGGTCGTGCTGAAGTGGAAGGCCGTGAGTTTATCTGCATCGATACCGGCGGTATCGACGGCACCGAAGATGGTGTCGAAACGCGTATGGCGGAGCAGTCGCTGCTGGCGATTGAAGAAGCTGACGTTGTGCTGTTTATGGTGGATGCGCGCGCGGGCCTGATGCCTGCCGACTCGGCTATTGCAAAGCATCTGCGTTCGCGTGAAAAACCCACGTTTTTGGTGGCGAATAAAACCGACGGTCTCGATCCGGATCAGGCGGCGGCAGACTTCTATGCGCTGGGGCTGGGGGAAATCTACCCGATTGCGGCGTCCCACGGGCGCGGCGTAACCAGCCTGCTCGAACATGTGCTGATGCCGTGGATGGACGAGGTGAACCCGCCGGAAGAAGTGGATGAAGAGGCGGAGTACTGGGCGCAATTCGAAGCCAAAGAAAATGGCGCAGAAGAGGCGCCGCAGGAAGAGTTCAACCCGCAGGACTTGCCCATCAAGCTTGCTATCGTCGGGCGTCCGAACGTAGGTAAGTCCACACTCACTAACCGTATCCTCGGCGAAGATCGCGTGGTGGTGTATGACATGCCTGGCACCACGCGTGACAGTATTTACATCCCGATGCAGCGTGATGAGCGTGAGTATGTGCTTATTGATACCGCTGGCGTGCGTAAGCGCGGCAAAATCACGGATGTCGTCGAGAAATTCTCGGTGATTAAAACGCTGCAAGCGATTGAAGATGCGAACGTTGTGCTGCTGGTCATTGATGCACGCGAAGGGATTTCCGATCAGGACCTTTCGCTGCTCGGGTTTATTCTTAACAGCGGGCGCTCGCTGGTGATTGTCGTCAACAAGTGGGATGGCCTGAGCCAGGAAGTGAAAGAGCAGGTGAAAGAGACGCTGGACTATCGTCTGGGCTTTATCGATTTCGCCCGCGTGCACTTTATCTCTGCGCTGCATGGCAGCGGCGTTGGCAATCTGTTTGAGTCGGTGCGCGAAGCCTATGACAGCTCCACCCGCCGCGTCAGCACTGCACTATTGACGCGCATTATGAATATGGCCGCAGAAGATCATCAGCCGCCGCTGGTGCGTGGTCGCCGCGTGAAGCTGAAATACGCGCACGCCGGGGGCTATAATCCACCGATTGTGGTGATCCACGGCAACCAGGTCAAAGATCTGCCGGACTCTTATAAACGTTACCTGATGAATTACTTCCGTAAATCACTGGATGTGATGGGTACGCCTATCCGTATTCAGTTCAAGGAAGGGGACAACCCGTTTGCGGAGAAACGCAACACGCTGACGCCGAACCAGATGCGTAAACGTAAGCGTTTGATTAAGCACATCAAGAAAGGTAAGTAACCATTCACTTAACCCGCCGGCCTGGCGGGTTTTTTGCTATTGTCGTGTATGCTTAACTCGTTAACCATCAGGAGGGAGTTATGGATCTGACCTGCCCGACATGCCACGAACCGCTGACACTGAACGGTGACCAGGGTCACTGCGCACACTGCGGTAAAGATATCGCTTTGCAGGCATTGTGCCCGGAGTGCCACCAACCCTTAGAGGTGCTGAAAGCTTGCGGCGCGGTGGACTTTTTTTGCCAGCACGGCCACGGGCTTATCTCTAAAAAGCGCGTCGAATTTGTCCTGCCTTAAGGTTTGCAAATACAGGCCTGGCCATCTCGCCAGAGTTCGACCAGCGACTCTGGCGCTTTGTTCTCCGGTATCAGCAGTTGTAAATCCGTTTGCGGCGTGGTCCAGATAATCTGTAAACGATAGAAGCGCTGATCGCCGCGACCGGGTGAATCCGCCTGGCCTGGCGGCTGGCTGAGTGGCAACGTCTGGCGCAAAATAGCATCAAGGCGCTGGCGCTGATCGTTGCTAAGCTGCGCTATCACGATACGCCGCGTGCCGCTGAGCCTGGGGATATACGCCAGCCCGCCTTCGCGAGCCAGTTCGATAACCGTATCGTCGGTCAATTCGGGTTCGTTCATCATAATACTCCGACGTCTTTCCACGCCTGCTCGATGGCGTTCGCCACGCGATTACCGGAACGTTTCCCTCCGTGTTGGATAGTCAGGCGCGCGAAGCTGGCGAAATCCGCATCCTGGGCCAGCGATTTATCACAAACAGTATCGTACCAGGCATACCCGGTTTCCTCCCAGGCAAAGCCGCCGACGGCGGTTGCTGCAAGGTAAAACGCGCGGTTCGGAATGCCGGAGTTTAAATGCACGCCGCCGTTATCTTCGCGCGTTTTAATAAAGTCCTTCATATGCGCAGGCTGTGGGTCTTTACCCAGCAGCGGATCATCATACGCGCTCCCGGGTTCAGACATAGAGCGCAGCCCGCGACCGTTAATCCCTTGCGCCAGTAGTCCTGCACCAATCAGCCAGTCAGCCTGATCCGCTGTTTGTTGCTGCTGATACTGCTTCACCAGCGAGCCAAAAACGTCTGATAACGATTCATTTAGCGCCCCGGCTTCTGAAAAATAGATAAGCCCGGTTTCTGTTTCCGTGACGCCATGACTTAATTCATGCGCCACCACTTCAATGGCGATGGTGAAGCGATTAAAAATTTCGCCATCGCCGTCGCCAAAGACCATTTGCTGACCATTCCAGAAGGCGTTTTGGTACTCTTCGCCGTAATGCACCGTGCCGCTCAGTATTAACCCCTGGTTATCAATCGAGTTACGCTGCCACGTTTGCCAGAAAAAGTCGTGGGTAATGCCGAGATAATCATACGCTTCATCCACGGTGACGTCGCCATTTGACGGCTGGCCTTCATAACGCACCTGCTCGCCGGGCAAGGTTTCCCGGTGCTGTGCATCGTAGACATCGCGTACCAGCTCACCGGCTGAGGTGGCCAGCGGGGCGGAAATGGTTTCGGGCTTGTGATGCGCCATCAGCGTTTGCACATGGCTTAAGGTCTGGCGCGCGCAGCGCTGCTGCGTCTCAGAACCGTGGTCAATAATACGACGTAAGATATACGGAGGAATAACACTGTGCGGGCGACGTGACGGCATATGGATCTCCTTGATATCAGGAATATCAAAAAAGTATAGGCTCGTCCCGACCGGACAATAGTACAAATTACTGCTTTTTACGCGCGCGCGTTTTTTTTGCTGCGGTGATATTGATAACCTCGCTCTCTACCCAGCCGTCATTCAGGCGCGTGGTGAGCGTATCGCCGGTTTTTATCTGCGTGGTCTTTTTCAGAACTTCGCCAGCCGGAGAGGTTGTCACGCTATAGCCACGCGCCAGGGTTGCCAGCGGGCTGACGGCCTCCAGATGCGTGATGGCTGTTCCAAAGCGTTCGCGCGTGTTGCCCAGTTGCTCGCGGATCTTTTGCGCCAGACGATACTCCAGCTGTTGCACTCGGGTTTGCGCCCGGTAAATACGCGGCTGCGGGTTTTGCTGATTCAGGCGCTGCATCAGGTGTTGCTGGCGCACGGAAGACCGCTTTAGCTGGTTATCCAGCGCACCCTGCAAACGCTGACGCAGCCGTTCCAGCACCGTTTGTTGACGCGCCAGGCGTAACTGCGGGTGCTGCTGTTGCAGCCGATGATTTAGCAGCGAGAAGTGGCGATTGCGCCCGGCGAGGAAATAATCCATCGCCATCTCAAGACGCTGCTGCATGGTTTGCACCTGGCGCAGCAGTTCGAGCTGATTACGGCTGACAATCTCAGCAGCGGCAGAAGGCGTCGGCGCGCGTAAGTCGGCGACAAAATCGGCGATGGTGACGTCCGTTTCATGGCCGACCGCGCTGACGACAGGAATTTGGCTTGCAAAAATGGCGCGCGCCACGCGCTCATCGTTAAAGCTCCATAAATCTTCCAGCGAACCGCCGCCGCGCCCGACAATCAGCACATCGCATTCCTGGCGACTATTTGCCAGCGCAATCGCGCGCACGATTTGGCCCGGCGCATCGTCTCCCTGGACGGCGGTGGGGTAAACCACGACCGGCAGCGAAGGGTCGCGGCGTTTCAACACATGCAGGATGTCGTGCAGCGCGGCCCCGGTTTTGGAGGTGATAACGCCGACACAGTGCGCGGGGGAGGGAAGCGCTTGCTTAAATTGCTGGTCAAAAAGACCTTCGGCAGCGAGTTTCGTCTTCAGCTGCTCATATTTTTGCTGCAACAACCCTTCACCCGCCGGTTGCATGCTTTCAACAATTATCTGGTAATCCCCGCGTGGCTCATACAGGGTGATATTGGCGCGAACCAGCACTTGCTGGCCGTGCTGCGGGCGGAAAGCCACTCGACGGTTGCTGTTGCGAAACATCGCGCAGCGTACCTGCGCCGTGTCATCTTTTAAGGTGAAGTACCAGTGACCGGAGGAGGGCTGCGTGAAGTTGGAGATTTCCCCGCTTATCCACACTTGCCCCATTTCACGCTCCAGCAGTAAACGAACCGACTGGTTAAGGCGGCTGACCGTATAAATGGAAGGGGATTGCGTCGTCGACATGTGAGCCAGATCAAATTTTAAATCAGCAGGTTATTCCATCGATAGTAACCCGCACAGAGATGATATCAAGTAATTTGACAAAAAATTGTGGATGCAATCGGTTACGCTCTGTATAATGCCACGGCAATATTTAACCACCCAGGTCAGAGATATTGCCATGCTACGTATCGCTAAAGAAGCCCTGACGTTTGACGACGTCCTCCTCGTTCCCGCTCATTCTACCGTTCTGCCGAATACTGCCGACCTCAGCACGCAGCTTACGAAAACCATTCGTCTGAACATCCCTATGCTCTCTGCCGCAATGGATACCGTGACTGAAGCGCGCCTGGCAATTGCCCTGGCACAGGAAGGCGGCATTGGCTTTATTCACAAAAACATGCCTATCGACAGGCAGGCCGAAGAAGTTCGCCGCGTGAAAAAACACGAATCCGGCGTGGTAAAAGACCCGCAAACGGTACTGCCGACCACAACCCTGCGTGAAGTGAAAGAGCTGACCGAACGTAACGGTTTCGCCGGTTATCCGGTGGTCACGGCAGACAACGAGCTGGTGGGCATTATCACGGGGCGCGATGTGCGTTTTGTGACCGATCTGAGCCAGCCGGTGAGCGTCTATATGACGCCGAAAGAGCGCCTGGTTACCGTGCGCGAAGGCGAATCCCGCGAAGTCGTGTTTGCGAAAATGCACGAAAAACGCGTCGAAAAAGCGCTGGTGGTTGATGACCAGTTCCACCTGCTTGGCATGATAACGGTTAAAGATTTCAAAAAAGCCGAGCGTAAACCCAACGCCTGTAAAGATGAGCAGGGCCAGCTTCGCGTGGGTGCCGCTGTTGGCGCGGGCGCGGGCAATGAAGAGCGCATCGATGCGCTGGTTGCCGCCGGTGTGGATGTGCTGCTGATTGACTCTTCACATGGTCACTCTGAAGGCGTGTTGCAGCGTATTCGTGAAACGCGTGCTAAGTACCCGGATCTGCAAATTATTGGTGGTAATGTGGCGACTGCCGCAGGCGCGCGTGCGCTGGCAGACGCGGGCGTTAGCGCCGTGAAGGTTGGCATTGGCCCGGGTTCCATTTGTACCACCCGTATTGTGACTGGCGTCGGTGTGCCGCAAATCACCGCGGTATCTGATGCGGTAGAAGCACTCGAAGGCACCGGCATCCCGGTTATCGCTGATGGCGGGATTCGTTTCTCCGGCGATATCGCCAAAGCTATCGCGGCTGGCGCAAGCGCGGTGATGGTCGGCTCGATGCTTGCGGGTACAGAAGAGTCTCCGGGGGAAATTGAACTCTTCCAGGGGCGCTCTTATAAATCCTATCGCGGCATGGGGTCGCTGGGTGCCATGTCCAAAGGCTCCTCCGATCGTTACTTCCAGAGCGATAACGCCGCCGACAAACTGGTGCCGGAAGGTATCGAAGGCCGCGTGGCTTATAAAGGCCGCCTGAAAGAGATCATTCACCAGCAGATGGGCGGCCTGCGCTCCTGTATGGGGCTGACCGGCTGTGCTACTATCGACGAGCTGCGCACGAAAGCGGAATTCGTGCGTATCAGCGGTGCAGGCATTCAGGAAAGCCACGTCCACGACGTGACCATCACCAAAGAATCACCGAACTACCGTATGGGTTCTTAATGTTTTTCCGCCCGGTGCTATGCCGGGCGCTGACTCTTATCTATAGCCACTTGCCTCGGAATTAGCGTCAATGACGGACAATATTCATAAACATCGTATTCTTATCCTCGACTTTGGCTCTCAGTACACTCAACTTGTTGCACGTCGCGTGCGTGAGCTGGGCGTGTATTGCGAGCTGTGGGCGTGGGATGTGACTGAAGCGCAGATCCGCGACTTCAATCCTAACGGCATCATTCTCTCTGGCGGCCCGGAAAGCACCACGGAAGAGAACAGCCCGCGCGCGCCGCAGTACGTGTTTGAAGCCGGCGTGCCGGTGTTAGGCGTTTGCTATGGTATGCAGACCATGGCGATGCAGCTTGGCGGCCATGTTGAAGCGTCTAACGAACGTGAGTTTGGTTATGCTCAGGTTGAAGTGCAGACGGAGAGCGCATTTATCCGCGGCATCGAAGATTCTCTGACTGCAGACGGCAAAGTGCTGCTGGATGTGTGGATGAGCCACGGTGATAAAGTCACGGCTATCCCGCCAGACTTTGTGACCGTTGCCAGCACAGAATCCTGCCCGTTTGCCATTATGGCGAATGAAGAAAAACGTTTTTACGGCGTGCAGTTCCACCCGGAAGTGACGCACACCCGCCAGGGCCTGCGTATGCTTGAGCGTTTCGTGCGCGATATCTGCCAGTGCGAAGCATTGTGGACTCCGGCGAAAATTATCGATGACGCTGTTGAGCGCATTCGCCAGCAGGTGGGCAACGATAAAGTGATCCTGGGGCTTTCGGGCGGCGTGGATTCTTCCGTCACCGCAATGCTGCTGCATCGTGCGATTGGCAGCAATCTGACCTGTGTGTTTGTTGATAACGGTCTGCTGCGTCTGAATGAAGCCGAACAGGTGCTGGATATGTTTGGCGACCATTTCGGTCTGAACATTGTCCATGTTCCGGCCGAAGAGCGCTTCCTCAGCGCGCTGGCGGGCGAGAACGATCCGGAAGCAAAACGTAAAATCATCGGTCGCGTGTTCGTTGAAGTGTTCGATGAAGAAGCGCTGAAGCTTAAAGACGTGAAATGGCTGGCGCAGGGCACAATTTACCCGGACGTTATCGAGTCTGCGGCATCCGCTACCGGTAAAGCACACGTTATCAAGTCTCACCATAACGTAGGCGGCCTGCCAAAAGAGATGAAGATGGGGCTGGTTGAACCGCTGAAAGAGCTGTTCAAAGATGAAGTCCGGAAAATTGGTCTCGAGCTGGGCCTGCCGTATGACATGCTCTACCGCCACCCGTTCCCGGGGCCAGGTCTTGGCGTGCGTGTGCTCGGTGAAGTGAAAAAAGAGTACTGCGATTTGCTGCGCAGCGCCGATGCTATCTTTATCGAAGAGCTGCGCAAAGCCGATCTCTACAACAAAGTGAGCCAGGCCTTCACCGTATTCCTGCCGGTACGTTCCGTCGGTGTGATGGGCGATGGCCGTAAGTACGATTGGGTCGTTTCCCTGCGTGCCGTTGAAACCATCGACTTTATGACCGCTCACTGGGCGCATCTGCCGTACGATTTCCTCGGCCGCGTATCCAACCGTATTATCAATGAAGTGAATGGTATTTCGCGCGTGGTGTATGACATCAGCGGGAAGCCGCCAGCAACCATTGAGTGGGAATGATTTTTAGCTAATCATTCTTTGAATTAATACATCAACCCTCTGTCCTGGCAGGGGGTTTTTTTATATCTGCTTATAATTCTTTTTATATGGCGGGCAGGCGTCAGGTGCCATGCAATACTGGATTTTCATAGAGATTTTCAGTGTCTGACAGGGCGCAGACGTGCGCAGTCCCACGATGGTCATCGTGTACAAAAAAGCAGGGTCTTAGCGTTGTACGGTAGGGTCGCCGGGCTGATTGATTTGTTGCAGCTGGACTTTTTCCTGATGATGGTACCAGGCGCCAACAGAGGAATAGACAAAACGGCCAAAGAAAAAGAGGAAGCTGATAAGAAGTACGATACGGGTCATGCGACTGTCAAATCGCTGTCGTTTTCGCATACTGGTTGCCTGACTCACAAAGGGTTCCTTCAAAAATACCCGACGGGCGGGCGACAGGCACATTAAGGCACAGTCTACGGTTCAGGTCAATTGATGTTGAGCAATTTTTGCCTGTTTAATTTATCATCAATTTTTATATCAAATATATTAAATATTTACATGTGAAATGAATAAGCCGCCCCATTGAGAAAAACCGCACGGTCGGGCGTTATTCATCGTTTGTTTTTGATTTACATCAATTATTCCTTGTTCGCTGACACTACACTTTTAAGCTGTTCACGTAACAGCACTTACCTCAAGCTGCATAGCGGCAGAATATTTTCCCCTTACGAAAATCTGCCAGATCAAGGTGTCTTTGTCGGGCGTTTATGACCTTTATAAAAAAAATCACCTGTCTGAAGGATAAATGGTGGGCACTTCCCCTTCTTCTGCCTGGTGCACTGCTTCCTTTAATTAGTATTGCTAATGTTTTCGCCACTGTTTCCGGGCAAGACATTATTCTTTTTTATCTGTCGCAGGCATTACTGAGCAGTTTGCTGATGTTTTTCGGCATGGCGGCATTGCCGGGCATCATACTTGCCTTAGCCTGGCACGCGCGGCATCTCTCCCTGGCTGAACAGCTTGTCCAAAATTTGCAGATGTTGATCCCGGTACTGGCAGGCTGGTGCGGCTACCGGATTTTTGTCACGCGCCGCTATCGGGTCGCCTATGGCGCTCTGTCGTTAGTTATCCAAAGGTTTTACTGGCAGGTTTTATGCCCCGCCACGCTCTGGCTGATGATGAGTGAACTGGGCGCCTGGCTGAACCGCGAAGCCGGCGCGCTAGCGTTGAGTATTCCGATGCTGATAACCTGGCAGGCGCTGCTGGTTGGATCGCTCACCGGTATCCCTTTTTGCTACTTGCTGATCCGCATTATCCACCATCCTCGTTATCTGCTCTCCTGGCTCTCGCAAATGCGCCGGGAGTTTGAACCCAGAGCCAGCAAGCAAGAACTGATGATGTGGATAGCCATTGTCGTCGGTATTGTCATGGTATTACTGATGCCGCAGAGTAATACCAGCGCGCTTTTCAACACCAACTACACGCTGTCGTTACTGTTGCCGATCATGCTGTGGGGCTCGCTGCGCTATGGTTTTCGCTTTATGTCGCTGATTCTGGCGCCCATGCTCGGTTTTTTCGTGCACGACTTCTCTTCGCGCTCAGGGATTCCGGGCAACGAGATCCATTTAGTGGTTTTCTCTTCCAGCTATCTGGTGTTCTCATTTATTGTCCTCAGCATGGCGGTGGTAGCAACACGCCAGCGCCGGGTGCATGAGCGCGCAAGGCGCCTCGCTTTTATCGATCCCATAACACATATGCCCAATTTGCGCGCATTGAGCCGGGCACTGACACAGACGCCCTGGTCAGTGCTCTGTTTTTTACGCGTACCGGAGCTGGAGCTGTTAGGGCGCAATTACGGTGTACTGCTGCGTATTCAGTATAAGCAGCGCATGGCCGACTGGCTGAAGCCTCTCCTCGCGCCGCACGAGTGCATCTACCAGCTTTCCGGCCATGACCTGGTGATTCGCCTCAACACCCCAATGCATCAGGTACGTATTGATGAGCTGGATGCCCGAATCAAACAGTTTCGCTTTGTCTGGAATGAAATGCCGCTCCAGCCGCAGGTTGGCCTGAGCTACTGCTACGTGCGTTCGCCGGTCAAGCATCTCTATCTGTTATTGGGGGAGATGAGCACCATCGCTGATTTGTCCCTTGCCAGCAATCACCCGGAAAATCTGCTAAACCGGGGCGCTGAGAACCTGCAACGCAGCCTGAAAAATAAAGTTGAAATGATGAACCAGCTGCACGTTGCGCTGGAGAAGGGTCATTTTACGCTGATGGCGCAGCGAATTAGCGGCGTCCGTGGCGATGCTTATTATGAAATCCTGCTGCGCATGAAGGGGGAGCAGGGGCAGGAAATCAGCCCCGGGGAGTTTTTACCGGTGGCGTGCGAGTTTGGTCTGTCGACCCGTATCGATTTGTGGGTGGTCGAACACGTCCTGAGTTTTATGGCGCGACATCGCCTGCAAATACCGGCGCAGCGTTTTTCCATTAACCTCTCTCCGGCTTCGCTTTGCCGCACCCAGTTTTCACAGGATGTGTGGCGTCTTTTGCAGAAATATTCCATTGAAGGCTGGCAGTTAATTTTTGAAATCACCGAAAACCATTCGCTCAATCACGTCCAGCGGGTTCATCAGACGCTGGAAAGCCTGCAACGTATGGGCTGTCGCGTGGCAATTGATGATTTTGGCACCGGCTATGCCAGCTATACGCGGCTGAAAACGGTCAATGCAGATATGCTAAAAATCGATGGCAGCTTTATCCGCAATATTGTTTCGAATAGCCTCGATTACCAAATCGTGGCATCGATTTGCCATCTGGCGAGAATGAAGAAAATGCTGGTGGTCGCCGGGCATGTCGATAGCGAAGAGATACGCAGCGCCGTCAAAGCGCTGGGTATCGATTATTTTCAGGGCGCGCTGATTGGTCAGCCTGCTCCGCTGGAAACGCTGGTGGAGCAGGCGGGGTGAACGGGCGGCTCAGGCCGCCACAACGTCCGGGGAAAGCTCTTCTTCGATTTTCAGACGCCAGCCGGTCACGGCTTCCCAGTACTCCTGCTCTTTTTCCAGATCCAGCAACACCAGCGCGTTCTGGCTGAACCAGTCGTGAGGGAAACAGAGCGTCCAGTGGTTGGCATCGGTTCTCAGGCGCAGCGACGGCGGTGTGGTTGTCGCCTGGCGCTGGTTATTGAGCAGCACGCCGAGGCGCAGCAACTGGATCAGCGGCAAATAGTGTTTCTTTTTGAACAGGGTGAAACGCGGCAGTTCATCAAGCTTGATCCCTTTGCGGTGAAAGCGAACCAGCGTTGCCATCATCAGTTGCTGCTCCTGGTTAAAGCCGGGCAGATCGCTGTTTTGCAGGATGTAGGCCGAGTGGCGATGCATGCCGCTGTGATTAATGTTCAGGCCGACTTCGTGCAGCATGGCTGCCCACTTCAGTAACGCCGCCAGCTGAGGATTAGCCAGTTTAGCGTTTTGCGCCTGCCACTGATCGTACATTTGCGTGGTGGTTTCCAGCACGCGGCGCGCCTGGTCACGGTCAATATTGTACTGATTCGCCAGGCTTTGCGCGGTGCGGCTGCGAATATCCTGATGGCGAAAGCGACCCTCCATTTCATACAGCACGCCTTCACGCAGCGCGCCATCGGAAAGACGTAATTCACGGATGGCCAGCGCATCGAATACGCCGCACAGAATAGCCAGCCCCGGCACAAACACGGTTTTGCGCTCATCGGAAAGCCCTGGCAGAGCCAGTTCGCTGAAATTTTTATACTTCAGCACTTCTGCAACCAGCTTATCCAGCCGTTCCGGGGTGATAAAACCGTCTTTCTCGCCCATCGCCAGCAGCACTTCATGCGCGGCTTTAATGGTGCCGGAGGCGCCCATCGCCACGTTCCAGCCCTGGATCCTGAACTGCCAGGTCAGCGTTTCCAGCTTCTGCATGGCCGCTATTCGCGCACGGCGGAAGTTCTCGGCATTGATAGTTCCGGCAGGAAAGAAGAGTTGCGCAAAGCTTACGCAGCCCATACGGCGGCTTTCAACCAGTTTCGGCTCAAAATCCTCCCCGATAACCAGTTCGGTTGAACCACCGCCGATATCAATCACCAGCTTGCGGCCCTTTTCCGGCTGGGTATGTTCCACACCCATGAAAATTAACCGCGCTTCTTCATTGCCCGGAATGATTTCGATAGGGTAGGGGATAACTTTTTCCGCGCGTTTGAGAAACTCCGTTGCGTTCTGCGCCTGGCGCAACGTGTGGGTACCCACAATACATACGCTTGAGGGAGAAAAACCCTGTAAGCGTTCTGCAAAAAGCGACAGGCAGTTCAGCCCGCGCTCCATCGCCTCTTCGCTCAGCATATTATTGCTGTCCAGGCCATCAGCCAGGTGAACGCGCTGTTTCAGGCGGCCGATGATTTGCATCGCACCATCTACCACACGCGCGATCACCATATGGAAACTGTTTGAACCCAGGTCGACCGCGGCAAACTCTTCCGGGCGGGGCGTCTTTTCAAGTATCGGCATAGATTATTCGGGCTGTTCGAGAGATTTCAGATAATCGTAAATCGCCAGCTGTGCACGCACTTTGCGGCGATTTCCGCGCGGTACATAACGATTACTCAGTTCTTTATCGATGTACCGTGCTTTTACGGTATCACTGAACAGTAGCTCAATGATATCCAGAACACGCTGTTTAAGCCGTGGATCGAGAATTGGCGCCGCCACTTCTATACGGTAATCGATATTACGCGTCATCCAGTCGGCGGAAGAAAGATACACTTGCTTGTCGCCGCCGTTCTCAAAAATATAGATGCGATCGTGCTCAAGATAACGATCAACGATACTAATTACGCGAATATTTTCGCTGATGCCCTCAAGCTGCGGGATCAACGAACACATGCCGCGCACCAGCAAATTCACCGGAACCCCTGAGCTGGAGGCGGTATAGAGGCGATCGACCAGCCCTTTATCGACCAGGTTATTCAGCTTCAGGGTGATACCGGACGGCAGGCCATTTTGCGCGTTGGCAATCTCGGTATCTATCATGTCATACAGCAGGCGGCGAGAATTCTGCGGCGACACCAGCAAATAGTCAAAGTTTACCGGGCGGTAAGGGTTCTCAATAAAGTTAAACACTCGCCGCACTTCGTTGGTGATGCGCGCATCGGCGGTTAACAGCGAGTAATCAGTGTATATACGCGCCGTTTTTTCGTTAAAGTTCCCGGTGCCGATATGCGCATAGCGCACCACTTCTTCCCCTTCCATACGGGAGATCAGAAACAGCTTGGCGTGAATTTTTAAACCCGGTGCCGAGAAGATAACCTGCACACCGGCTTCCGTCAGGCGTTTCGCCCAGTGGATATTCGCCTCTTCATCAAAGCGCGCCTGTAATTCCACCACCACGGTGACCTTTTTACCGTTGTGCGCGGCGTGGATCATTGAATCAATAATGCGCGAGTCTTTGGCGACGCGGTAAATATTGATTTTGATAGCCAGCACGCTTGGGTCGAACGATGCCTGGCGTAGCAGCTCAAGAACATGCTCAAACGTATGGTACGGATAGTAGAGCAGCACATCGCGCTCGCGGATGGCGTCAAAGCCGTTGCGGAATTTATCAAACCACAGATGGCGCAGGCGCGGCAGCGGTTTGTTCACCAGGTTCGCTTTGCCAACATTCGGAAAGCCGATAAAGTCTTTGAAGTTATGATAGCGCCCGCCGGGGATAATCGAGTCATAACGGGAGATAGTCAGCTTCTTGCTCAGCATCTCCACCATGGCATCCGGCATATCGCGCTGATAAACAAAGCGTACCGGCTCGGCGGTCAGGCGCTGTTTCAGGCTCGATGACATCAGCTCCATCAGGCTTGATTCCATCTCATGCACCAAATCATATTCGGCGTCACGGGTCATCTTCATCGAGTAGGCGTTCAGCGCGTCGTAATCGAAAAAGCCGCTGAAGATATCATCCAGGCAGTAGCGCAGGATATTGTCCAGCAGGATCATTGGCTTACGGCGACGCGGTGTTTCCGGCGGCAGGTTAACGAAGCGCGGCACTTTATCCGACGGGATCTCCAGCAGGGCGTAGCGAATATTATCCCCGCGAATAATTTCGACCGCCAGATAGGTGTAATCATCCTTCAGGAAGCGCACCAGGTTGGTTTCGCGGGTGATGAGCGTTGGCGTAATGTGCTGGCGCAGATGCTGCTTAAAGTAATTACGCAGCCAGCTTTGCTGGTTTTGCGACAGCTGGCGTTCGTTAATCAGGAAAATTTGGTTACGTGCCATCTCCAGCAGCAGATCGTTATACAGGCTATCGAACTCCTGATCGGCTTTCAGTACGCGGGACTGAATTTTACCCAGTAAATGGCGGGAGTTGGTCGCAACACCTTGTTCTTCGCTGATGATCAGTCGCCGTTTCAGTTCAGCAAAGCGAACCTTATAGAATTCATCGAGGTTATTAGAATAGATCCCCAGAAAACGCATCCTTTCGATCAGCGGGTTGGTTTTATCCGCCGCTTCCTGAAGAACGCGTTCGTTAAAGCATAACCAGCTTAATTCTTTTTCGAGATATAACTTTTCCTGACCCATTCCTGTTTACACTCCGGTTCGTACGCGGGACATGGCAGTTCCTTCGTAACACACAACTTATTATGGCGAGCTTTGCCCTCAGATGTCCAACTGTGGCAAAAAAGTATGACAGTAATCCGTTTATTGTTCTTAAGAGGCGGAATTGCAAGGGAAGAGTACATAAAACCTGCCGCAAGCGGCAGGGAGAGGGGATGTTATTCGTCAGCTGCGTAACCCTGCGCCGGCAGGCAGACGCCATCAAGCCAGGCGTGGTTATCGACCATTTTCAGGCGACCATTAACAAACCAGTTGATGACCAGCGGGTAAATCGCATGCTCCTGCGACTGCACTCGCTCGATAATGTCCTGCTCCGTATCACCGGCAAACACCGGGACTCTGGCCTGCAAAATCACCGGGCCGCCATCCAGTTCATCGGTCACAAAGTGAACGGAGGTGCCGTGCTCCTGGTCGCCGTTTTCCAGCGCCTGGCGATGGGTATGCAGGCCGGGATATTTAGGCAGCAGGGAGGGGTGAATATTCAGCAGCCGCCCGCTGTAATGCGCAACAAACGCCGGACTAAGGATGCGCATATAACCGGCCAGCACCACCACATCGGGAGCGTAAGCATCGATTTCCTGCATCAGCTGGCGGTCGAACGCTTCGCGGCTGGCGAACTGCGACGCCTCCAGCGCATGCGCCGCAATAGCGGCGTCCCGCGCACGCTCAAGGCCGAACGCATCGGCCTTGTTACTGAATACTGCCCGCAGGGTGCCGTTGATTTTTTTCTGTTCGCAGGCATCGATAATCGCCTGCAAATTGCTGCCGTTGCCGGAAATCAGCACCACGATGTTTTTCATTCAATGACCACGCGCTCGGCGGAATCAGACGCTTTAATCATCCCAATTTTCCACGCCTTTTCACCGCTGGCGGTCAGCCGTGCGATTGCATCATCTGCCGCAGCACCAGGCAGTGCGATAACCATGCCGACGCCGCAGTTAAAGGTGCGGTACATTTCGTGGCGGCTCACATTCCCGGCGCTTTGCAGCCAGTCAAAGACCGCAGGCCACTGCCATGAAGACTCATCAATCACCGCCTGGGTGTTATCCGGCAATACGCGCGGAATGTTTTCCCAGAAACCGCCGCCCGTCAGGTGAGCGATGGCGTGAACATCCGTATGCGCAATCAAATCCAGCACGGATTTCACATAAATACGCGTTGGTGCCAGCAGGTGATCGGCAAGGGATTTGCCTTCGAGCTGGGTCGTTTGCGGGTCGCAGCCGCTCACTTCAATCACTTTACGCACCAACGAGTAACCATTGGAGTGCGGCCCGCTGGACGCCAGCGCCACCAGCACGTCGCCGTCAGCCACTTTAGAACCGTCGATGATTTCTGACTTTTCCACCACGCCCACGCAGAAACCGGCCACGTCATAATCGTCACCGTGATACATGCCCGGCATCTCGGCGGTTTCACCGCCAACCAGCGCACAGCCGGATTGCAGGCAGCCTTCAGCGATACCGTGAATGACGCTGGCGGCGGTGTCCACATCCAGCTTGCCGGTGGCGTAGTAGTCGAGGAAAAACAGCGGCTCAGCGCCTTGTACCACCAGGTCGTTGACGCACATCGCGACCAGATCGATACCGATCGTGTCGTGACGTTTCAGATCCATCGCCAGGCGCAGTTTTGTACCTACGCCGTCAGTGCCGGAAACCAGTACCGGTTCGCGATATTTTTGCGGCAGCGCGCACAGCGCGCCGAAGCCGCCCAGACCGCCCATCACTTCCGGACGGCGGGTTTTCTTCACCACGCCTTTGATTCGGTCAACCAGTGCATTGCCCGCGTCAATATCAACACCGGCATCTTTGTAGCTAAGAGAGGTTTTATCGGTCACTGCTTGGGTCCCCACGCGTTTGCTAGCGGTAGAAATAAAATTCGGCGCAATTCTAACAGTCAAAGCAAACGTTTGCGAGTGCATTATTCCCGGCCGCAGCGGAAAGTTACGATATACTCTTTTCCAGTCTGATTGATCGCGATCAAGCGGCTTTCGCTAGCAGAACGGAAAAAAAGCGGTATAATCCGGCGATTTTTTTGTGGTTGCCACCTGACTGGGGAAGGAGAAGAGTATGAAGATCGTGGAAGTAAAACACCCACTCGTCAAACACAAGCTGGGACTGATGCGCGAGCACGACATCAGCACCAAACGCTTTCGTGAACTCGCCTCGGAAGTAGGTAGTCTGCTGACATACGAAGCGACGGCCGACCTCGAAACGGAAACCGTCACTATCGAAGGCTGGAACGGCCCGGTGCAGGTTGAGCAGATCAAAGGTAAAAAAATTACCGTGGTGCCGATTTTGCGCGCAGGTCTGGGCATGATGGAAGGCGTGCTGGAACATGTGCCGAGCGCGCGCATCAGCGTCGTCGGCGTTTACCGCGACGAAAAAACGCTGGAGCCGGTACCGTACTTCCAGAAACTGGTTTCCAATATCGATGAGCGTATGGCGCTGGTGGTTGACCCGATGCTGGCAACCGGTGGTTCGATGATTGCCACTATCGATCTGCTGAAAAAAGCAGGCTGCCACAGCATCAAGGTGCTGGTGCTGGTTGCTGCCCCGGAAGGTCTGGCGGCGCTGGAGAAAGCGCACCCGGACGTCGAGCTTTACACCGCCTCAATCGATCAAGGGCTTAATGAGCACGGGTACATTATTCCCGGCCTCGGCGATGCCGGCGACAAAATTTTTGGTACTAAGTAACGCATAACAAATCGGAAGCCGACTTTGATAGTCGGCTTTTTTTTGGCAAATAAAACACTCAATAATTATTAACACGCAGAGGAAAATAATATGACGCGCCGTGCTATCGGGGTAAGTGAAAGACCGCCGCTTTTGCAAACCATCCCGCTTAGTTTACAGCACCTGTTCGCCATGTTTGGCGCAACCGTGCTGGTGCCTATCCTGTTTCATATAAACCCGGCCACTGTGCTTTTGTTTAATGGTATCGGGACGCTGCTTTATCTTTTTATCTGTAAAGGTAAAATCCCCGCCTATCTTGGCTCCAGTTTCGCGTTTATTTCCCCGGTTTTGCTGCTGTTGCCGCTCGGTTATGAAGTGGCGCTTGGCGGCTTTATTATGTGCGGCGTGCTGTTCTGCCTGGTCTCGTTTATTGTGAAGAAAGCGGGAACCGGCTGGCTGGACGTGATGTTTCCGCCTGCGGCGATGGGCGCAATCGTTGCCGTTATCGGTCTGGAACTGGCGGGCGTGGCGGCGAATATGGCCGGTTTGCTGCCGCCGGAGGGGCAGGCGCCGGATTCGACGACCATTATTATCTCGCTGGTGACGCTGGGTGTGACCGTTTTCGGTTCGGTACTGTTCCGCGGTTTTCTTGCCATCATCCCTATTTTAATCGGCGTGCTGGCAGGTTATGCGCTCTCCTTTGCGATGGGTGTTGTGGACACGACACCGATTGCCGAAGCGCACTGGTTCGCGCTGCCGACCTTTTACACCCCGCGTTTTGAATGGTTCGCCATTTTCACCATTCTGCCAGCGGCGCTGGTGGTCATCGCAGAGCACGTCGGGCACCTGGTGGTGACGGCGAATATCGTTAAAAAAGATTTGATCCGCGACCCTGGTCTTCACCGCTCGATGTTTGCCAACGGTTTCTCGACCATTATTTCGGGCTTCTTTGGCTCCACGCCAAACACCACCTACGGCGAAAACATTGGCGTGATGGCGATTACGCGTGTTTACAGCACCTGGGTTATCGGCGGGGCGGCGATTATCGCAATTCTGCTTTCCTGCGTGGGCAAACTCGCGGCGGCTATCCAGATAATACCGGTGCCGGTCATGGGCGGCGTCTCCCTGCTGCTGTACGGGGTGATTGGCGCGTCGGGTATTCGTGTGCTGATTGAATCGAAGGTGGATTACAGCAAAGCGCAAAACCTGATCCTGACATCGGTGATTTTGATTATCGGCGTGAGCGGCGCGAAAGTGCACATTGGCGCGGCAGAGCTGAAAGGTATGGCGCTGGCGACCATCGTCGGTATCGGTCTGAGCCTGATTTTCAAACTGATAAGCGTGCTGCGCCCGGAAGAAGTGGTGCTGGACGCGCAGAATAGCGACGGTAAAGCGCAGTAACGGCGCATTGTTGAACCGGGTGTAGCGCCCGGTTCAAACCGTGCAATATTTTATGGTAAACTGGCTGCGTTTTTTGTAAGCCTTGTTGAGGTACCTCTGAACACGCCGGCACAGCTCTCCCTGCCATTATATTTACCTGACGACGAAACGTTCGCGAGTTTCTGGCCGGGTGATAACCCTTCTTTACTGGCGGCGCTGCAAAACGTCTTGCGCCAGGCACATAGCGGATACATCTATTTCTGGTCGCGCGAAGGCGCTGGCCGCAGCCATTTGCTGCACGCCGCCTGTGCTGAGTTGTCCCAGCGTGGTGAAGCCGTGGGCTACGTGCCGCTGGATAAACGCACCTGGTTTGTGCCGGAAGTGCTCGACGGTATGGAGCAGCTTTCGCTGGTCTGCATTGATAATATTGAGTGCATCGCCGGAGACGCGCTATGGGAGATGGCGATTTTCAATCTCTACAACCGTATCCTGGAGTCGGGTAAAACCCGGCTGCTTATCACCGGCGACAGGCCGCCGCGCCAGTTGAACCTTGGCTTACCCGATCTCGCCTCGCGTCTCGACTGGGGGCAAATCTATAAGTTGCAGCCGCTCTCTGATGAAGACAAGTTGCAGGCGTTACAGCTGCGCGCGCGTTTGCGCGGTTTTGAACTGCCGGAAGACGTGGGGCGCTTTTTGCTAAAACGGCTGGATCGCGAGATGCGCACGCTGTTTGACACGCTCGATCAGCTCGATCGGGCGTCGATTACCGCCCAGCGAAAACTGACCATTCCTTTCGTTAAAGAGATCCTCAAGCTCTGACCCCTTGCCGCCAGGCGAGGGGTTTTGCCATCACAAAATCTCCAGTACCTGCTCCGGCGGGCGACCGATACGCGCCTGGCCGTTGGCCACCACAATCGGGCGCTCGATAAGCTTCGGGTTTTCCACCAGCGCCTGCACCAGCTGCTCTTCCGTCAGGTCACTGTTGGCAAGATTAAGCGTGCTATACAGCTCCTCTTTGCGGCGCATCAGCTCGCGCGCGCTCGACATACCCAGCATTGCGAGCAGCTCGCGCAGGGTAGCGGCATCCGGCGGCGTCTCCAGGTAGAGCACCACCTGTGGCTCCACGCCCTGGGTTTTCAGCAGGTTTAAGGTTTCGCGGCTCTTTGAGCAGCGAGGATTGTGGTAAATTTTCACCGCGTCAGACATCTTTTCTCCTTATTACATCTTTTCGTACGGGCGGAAACGCTGCTGCATCTGGCGCAGCTGATCAATGCGTGCATCATAACGCGCCTGTTGCAGGCTGCCGAGTTTTGCCTGCGAACTGGCGCTGCTTAAAAGCGTGATGGCCTGATCCAGCCTGCCGACCAGCGCCTGGCCTTCGGCTCGCGCCGCCAGCTCCTGATCGCGGTTGCCAAGCGCCGCTTCGGCCTGCGCCAGCAGTTCCCAGCCGTTGATATCGTCTTTATTATTGAAGGTATAGCGATTGAGGATGCGTTCCGCTTGCGCAGGCTGACCGCCTTCAAGATAGGCATTGGCGAGGTTGAGCTGTAACACCGGGTTCGTTTTCAGCTCGGACGCCGCGTTCAGGCGCTTAATGGCCGCCGCGCTTTTTTGCTGGCCCAAATCGATATCCGTTGCCAGGTCAAGGAACCAGTCGTTGTTCGGCGCGCTGCTTAAAAGCGGTTGCAGCGCTTTTTCTGCCTCGGCGTAATTTTTCGCCTCCATTGCCAGCAACGCACGACCATACTGCGCCGCGCGCTGCTCGCGCACGTTGCCTTTTGACCAGCTATCGAGCTGATCGGTGGTGAGCTGGTTGCGCCCGGAATTGTACATACCCAGCGCTCGGGCTTTGGCCATGTAAAACGCCTCGGAGGATTGCGACACCACCGGGCGCATCTGGCTGGCGCGGTTACGGGCATCCGCCAGGCGGCTTTCCGGCAGGGGGTGAGTCAGCAAGATCTCCGGCGGGCGGCTGGAGTAACGCGACTGGTCGAGCAATTTCTCAAGGAATGTCGGCATCGCCTGCGGGTCAAAACCGGCGCGCTGCAACACCTGGATACCAATACGATCGGCTTCCTGCTCGTTCTGCTGGGTGAAACTTATCATCCCCTGGCGCGTGCCTGCCAGCGTACCTGTCAGGGCCGCCATCCCCGCCTGCGGGTTAGCCATCGCCAGCAGTATGGAACCCAGCGCCCCGGCCCAGGTGAGCGGCGCGCTGCGTTTCTGATCTTCCATCGCCCGCGCCAGGTGGCGCTGGGTGACGTGCGAAATTTCGTGCGCCATCACCGAAGCCAGCTGGCTTTCGTTATCCGCATAGCGAAACAGCGCCGAGTGCAGCACCACGTTGCCGCCAAAAAAAGCGAACGCGTTGATTTCGTCGTTATTGACCAGATAGAAGTGGAAAGGGGTTTTCACCGAGTCCGCATGCTCAACCAGCCGCATACCGAGCGAGTTAATGTACTTAACCAGCAGCGGATCGTTGATAAGCGGCGCACTGCCGCGCAGCTGGCGCACATAATAGTCGCCCATTTGCATCTCCTGGCCGATGGAGAGCGTGCTGCCCGCAGAGGTGCCCATATCGGGAAGGCTATCTGCCGGGTTGGCCAGCGCCGGGCTAACCGGGCCGAGAACCAGCGCGCTAATCAACGTGGCGGCCAGTGTTCGTTTCAACTGCCTGAACATAACTTCTATCCTGTATCCGGGAATCACACTATAGACATAAAATCTGCGGCCTGGTTCCTGTTTCCCCGCCCTGCGAGTGTAGCCGCCTTACGGGATGAAGAAAATCCTGGTTTACGGATAATTATGTTTCGTGAAAAGGGTACGAAAAACGAAGTCTTTTTTTTGACATTTCGCTACAATTCCCCCTCTTCATTCCCGCCAAAGAGATGGATAAAAGGAACACTATGCTCGAAATGTTAATGCAGTGGTATCGCCGACGCTTTAGCGACCCGGAGGCGATTGCGCTGCTGGTCATTCTGCTCGCGGGATTTTGTATTCTCTTCTTTTTTAGCGGCTTGCTGGCACCCTTGCTGGTCGCGCTGGTGATTGCGTACCTGCTTGAATGGCCGACGGCGCGGTTGCAGCGGGTGGGCTGTTCGCGCAACTGGGCGGCCAGCATCGTGCTGGTGCTGTTTGTCGGTTTACTGCTGGTGATGGCCTTTGTGGTAATGCCTATTGCCTGGCAGCAGGGGATCTATCTCATCCGGGATATGCCCGGCATGCTCAATAAGCTCTCTGATTTTGCCGCCACGCTGCCGCGCCGTTACCCGGCGCTGATGGATGCAGGCATTATTGATGCGATGGCGGAAAATATGCGCTCGCGCATGCTGTCGATGGGGGACTCGGTGGTGAAGTACTCCCTCGCCTCGCTGGTCGGACTGCTGACGCTGGCGGTTTATCTGGTGCTGGTTCCGCTGATGGTTTTCTTCCTGGTGAAAGATAAAGAGCAGATGCTCAACGCTGTGCGGCGCGTGCTGCCGCGTAATCGCGGGCTGGCAGGCCAGGTCTGGAACGAGATGAACCAGCAAATCACCAACTATATTCGCGGCAAGGTGCTGGAGATGATTGTGGTCGGCGTCGCCACGTGGATTGGTTTTTTGCTGTTCGGCCTGAACTACTCCTTGTTGCTGGCGGTGCTGGTGGGCGTTTCGGTCTTGATCCCCTATATCGGCGCTTTTGTGGTGACGATTCCGGTGGTTGGCGTAGCGCTGTTCCAGTTTGGCCTCGGCACCGAGTTCTGGAGTTGCTTTGCGGTGTATTTAATCATTCAGGCGCTTGATGGCAACCTGCTGGTGCCGGTGCTGTTTTCCGAAGCGGTCAACCTGCATCCGCTGGTGATCATTCTTTCGGTGATTATTTTTGGCGGGCTATGGGGCTTCTGGGGCGTGTTCTTTGCCATCCCGCTGGCAACACTTGTGAAAGCGGTGATCCACGCCTGGCCTGATTCACCGCCGGTCGCCGAAGAGTAATTACAGCACTTCGCGCACTGCGATGCCGAGGCGCTGCATCCGGGAGAGCAGCGTGGTGCGCTTCATCCCCAGTTTCACCGCCGCGCCGCGCGGCCCGGCGACGATGCCGTTGGTTTCCCGCAGTACCTGAATAATCAGCTCGCGCTCCTGCTCGTCGTTTTCCGGCGGCTGAGGGTGGATTATCTCCGCCACCTTCGGCAGCGTAAAAGAGAAACGGTCATGGGCGACCGGCTGCACCATGCCGGATGGCTGCACGTTGGCAGGCGGGTTATCAAGACGCAGCGCCAGCGTGTTATCCCTTGCGAGCAGCACCGCGCGTTCGATGACATTCTCCAGCTCCCGCACATTTCCCGGCCACTCGTAGCGCATCAGCTGGCGCAGCGTCTCGTCGGGAATGGTGTCGATGGTGCGGTTAAGGCGGCGCGCCAGTTTTTGCGTGAAATAACGCGCCAGCAGCGGAATATCCTCCGGGCGCTCGCGCAGCGGGGGCAATACCAGCGGGAAAACATTCAGGCGGTAAAAGAGATCGTTACGAAACTCCCGGTCAATCACCATCTGGTGTAAATCCCGGTTGGTGGCGGCTATGACCCGCACATTCACCGCAATGGTTTTTGTGCCGCCAATGCGTTCAATCTCGCGCTCCTGCAACACCCGCAGCAGCTTCGGCTGTAGCTCAAGGGGCATGTCGCCGATTTCATCCAGAAAGAGCGTGCCTTCATCGGCCATTTCAAAGCGCCCGCGATGGGTGTTAATGGCTCCGGTAAACGCGCCCTTGTCGTGGCCGAATAGCTCGCTTTCCAGCAAGCTGGTGGGAATGGCGGCGCAGTTAATTTTGACCAGCGGTTTATCTTTGCGCCCGCTCATCTGGTGCAGCGCGCGGGCGATTATCTCTTTGCCGGTGCCGGTTTCACCGAGGATCAGCACCGTGCTGTCGCTGAGCGCCACGATTTTCGCCTGCTGAAGCACTTCGCGCATCGCCTCGCTCTGGTAAATAATCTCGCTGGCGATAGGGTTGGCGTAAATCTGTTCATTTAATCGGCTGTTTTCACTGCGCAAGTTCTCTTTCAGTTCATGCATATTGCGCAGTGCATCAGCATTACCAACGGCAATCGCAATCCGGTCGGCGATTTGCTGTAAAAGTTGGCAATGTTGCGCCGTAAACGGTGTGCTGTCCCGGTGCGCAAGCAGCAGCGCCCCGGCGCTATGGTGATTAAACGCCAGCGGCAAAACAAATGCGGCACCCAGCCCCAGCGCGGTAAGCGGCTGGAGCAGCGGGTCATCCTGCCACAGGGTTGCATGCATCGATTGTGTCAGCAGCGTGCCGCCCGGTGCGTTAAGCACCGTCTGTAACAGCGTGCTCTCAGCGCTAAGCTCACATTTTTCTGCCACCGCCGGGCTGGCTGGAAAGCGGGTCGAGTGGCAGATTAACCTGCCTGATTGCAGCGTATCGCGCAGCACGATGCGTACATTATCGATAGCAAAAAAGCGGTGTATTTCCCGTGACACATCGTCAATCAGCCGGTCGGGGTCCAGGTGAGAGAGCACTGCGTTGGTGATGTCCACCAGCACCTGATGATGGTCGCGCTCTTCGCGTAATGCCTGCATCGCTACGCTAAGTTGTTCGTGGGAGAGGCGCTCCTGTAGCCCCTGGCTGGCGAGGCGGGCAAGCCAGGCAAACAGGGCGCTTTCTTTATCGCTAAAGGTGCCGTTATCGGTGCGCACAAATCGCAGCTGCGCGACGTCGCTGCCATTGAGCAGCACCACATGCAACGCGCTGTCGCTAATGTTGCCGGTGTATTCCTGCGTGTCGTACTCTTCGCTGCCATCCTCAAAGTAGCGCCAGAAGTCGCTATTATTAAGACGTAACTCGATAAACTGAATCGGGCTGAAGGGTGGCGGCAGGGGGATAAATGCGCGAAGTAAAGAAGCCTGTTCGCTTCGTTCCAGCAGCTGCCGTAATATCATGAAGAGGTTATCCTTGCAGAATCTGTGAGTCATCCCTCAAACTGTGTGCAAACTGTACAATAACCCTTCTCTTCGTAATGTTACAGGCCTCACGTATCGTCACAGGAATAGCAATTCGTCCAGTTGATGCATCAGCGCAGCAGACGCACCATCAAATAGAGCGCGGGTTCCTGTGCCATCGCGTTAAGATGATGCAATAACTGGCGACTCCAGCTACGCCAGGGTTCTGCCGACGTCTTTGCCAGTTTTGCAAACGCGGGAGCCAGCGTATTGATATGTGAAGCATCAATGACAATCTCTGTGAATGTCAAAAGGCCCTGCATTTTGCGCTGCGCCTCGCCCGGCTCCAGCAGCGCCAGCCACTGTTGATACTCCTCAAGCGGGCATTCCAGCGCAACATTCAGGCAGTCAATCACGCCGACATGGTGACCAATCGCCAGCGAGTAATAGACAACCTGACGGCTATTTTCTGCAAGCTCGACGCTGTCATCAACAAACTTTTGCCCCAGCATCCAGAACATCACCTTTTCACCCATGGGCACGCTCCACCTCGGCCAGCAGTTGCTGCACGATAGCGCTAAGCCGCGGGTCGTCTTCGCGTTGCAGCCACGCGCTCACCCGGCCTGGCGCAAGCGCGGGATCGCCTGCGGTGATAAGCGTAAACAGCCGGTCGGCGATTTCACGCCCCTGGCGATAGCCCGCGAGCTGGCGCGCCAGGCGCTCAACCGTGACGCGCAGGGCCAGCGGGATGGCGGGCCAGGTCACCTGCGCGGCGTCTTCAGGCGCTTGCTGATAATCAACACCATGCAGTTTTTGTTTTAACAGGCCGAGCGCGACAGCAAAACCATACAACGTTGCCGCCGGGGTTGGCGGGCAGCCGGGGATCCACACATCGACCGGCACAATGGTGTCGCTGCCGCCCCAGACGCAGTAAAGATCGTGGAAGATGCCGCCGCCGACTCCGCACGCGCCGTAAGAGACAGCAATTTTATGATCCGGCGCGGCGTCCCATGCCCGCAGAGCAGGCATGCGCATCGCACGCGTTACCGCGCCGGTGAAGAGCAAAATATCCGCATGGCGCGGCGAGGCGACGACTTTGATACCGAAACGCTCCGCATCAAAAAGCGGGGTAATGGCGGCAAAAATCTCTATTTCGCAGCCGTTACAGCCGCCGCAATCCACGCGATAAACATAAGCCGAGCGCTGGATATCACGCAGCAGCGCCTGTTTTAGCTTTTGCGCCTGCGCATCCTGTGGAACAGGCTGGCTGATGTGTTGAGTAAGCCCGCTCATAGCTGCTTCTCCAGAAAGTAGTGAATATTGAGGCTGTCGTGATGCTCCAGCGCCTCGCGCCGCCTGCAAGCCGGGCAGAGGCTAAGCTGTGCGTGCAGCATATCGGCAAGTTGCGGGGCTTGCTGGCTGTGGATCAAAAGCGCTGCCGCCAGCGCGACGGATTTTTCCGGCGCAAAAGGCAGGCCGCAATGGCGGCAGTGCTGCAGGCGAAAAGTGGCGCGAACATACAGATCGCTTTTTTGCGTGACGGCCAGCTCAAACTCCTGCGTCAGATAAATCGCCCGCGTCGGGCACACCTCTTCGCAGCGCCCGCAGTAAATACAGCGCCCCAGAAAAAGCTGCCAGGTGCGGCTGTTCTCTTCCGGGTGTGTTTCCATGGTCAGCGCGTTAGCCGGGCAGGCGCAGGTACAGGCACCGCAGGCGATGCACTGCTCTGGCTCCAGCTGCGGTTTGCCGCGAAAGCCAGCACAGACGGCGAGTGGCGCAAAAGGGTATTTCACCGTCGGCTCGCCTGCCCGCAGAAGGGTTTTCAGCAATTTCAGCATCGTTTCTTCCTTATTTCAGCGGCGAATGGCGACCTTCCATCGCGTAGCGCTCTATTTCTTTATAAGGCACGGTCGTGGATTTACGTTTGCGCACATCCACCAGCGTCACACGGTCGGTACAGGAGTAGCAGGGATCGAGGCTGCCGATTATCAGCGGCGCATCGGAAACCGTATTGCCGCGCAGCATATAGCGCAGCACCGGCCAGTTGGCATAAGTCGCCGCGCGACAGCGCCAGCGATAAAGCTTCTGGTTATCGCCGAGCATGCTCCAGTGCACATCTTCCCCGCGCGGCGCTTCCACATAACCGAGGGCAAACTTATGCGGCTGGTAGCTGAAACCTTCGGTTAAAAGCGGCGTGTCGGGCAGGGTATCGAGCGCATACTCAATCATCGCCAGCGCATCGAACACCTCTTTCACCCGCACCATCAGCCGCGAGTAAACATCGCCCGCTGACTGCGTGAAAAGCGTTTTGGGCAGGCGGGCGTAATCTGCATAAGGATGATCAAAGCGCAAATCCCGGGCAAAACCGCTGCCACGGATCATTGGCCCTACCGGGCTATAGTCCCGTGCTATCTGGCGGTCGAGGACGCCCACGCCCTGAGTACGCTGCGCCATATTGGGCGTGGAGAGCAACATATCCACCAGTTGCGCAACCTCCTGGCGCATTTCTCGCACCAGTTGAATTGTTTGAATGCGCTGCGTTTTTAAAATATCGCGCCGCACGCCGCCTGGCAGGTTCATGCCATAGGTTTTGCGTGAACCGGTGAGCAATTCCGCCATGGTCATCGATTTTTCCCGCACGCGGAAAAACTGCATAAAACCGGTGTCGAAACCCACAAAGTGGCTGGAGAGACCAATATTGAGCAGATGGCTGTGCAGGCGTTCCACCTCCAGCAGCACCGAGCGGATAGTGAGCGCTCGCGCCGGGACAGGAATGCCGAGGGCGTTTTCCACCGAAGAGGTGTACGCAACGCTGTGGGCGAAGCCGCAAATGCCGCAGACCCGGTCAGATAAAAAGGTCACTTCGGTGTAACCCATGCGGGTTTCCGCCAGCTTCTCCATGCCGCGATGCACATAAAACAAGCGATAATCGGCATCAATGATGCGCTCGCCATCCACAAACAGCCGGAAATGCCCCGGCTCGTCAGAGGTGATGTGCAGCGGGCCTATCGGCACGATACGCGCGGCGTCACCGCCTTCATTAATAAAGGTGTAGTTTTCCTCATCGCGCGTGGGCGCCGGGCGCAGGCGGTAATCCATCGTATCTTTACGCAGCGGGTGCAAATCGTCCGGCCAGTCATCCGGCAGTACCAGTCGTCGCCTGTCCGGCAGACCCACCGGGATAAGCCCGTACATATCGCGGATCTCGCGCTCGCCCCACACCGCCGCAGGCACGCGCGGCGTCACCGAGGGGAACTCGCGCGTTTGCGCATCCACCAGCGCTTTGACCACAATCCAGCACTTCTCCGCCCCCTCTATCGACAGGGCGTAATAGACCGCGTAGTGACCGTTTAATGAACGCTCGTCATTACCAAACAGCACTGGCAGCCAGCCCTCGTGCTGGTAATAGAGGTAATGCACAATCTCCGGCAACTGCGCGCATTTCACCGTAACTGTGACCTGGTTAAAGGTCTGGCGCTCTTCATCCAGCACCGCGCCGGGGAACTGCTGTTTTAGCGCGGCAAGGCAGGCATTTCCGCGCGGCTGAGATTCATCACTCACGATCACTCTCCCTTCACAGGCGACGAGGCTGCGGTGGTATCAAGCGTTGCCCACAGCCAGCTAAATTGGGTGGATGACTCATCGCTGCCGGAGAGCACGATGGCCGAGGCGTTAGCCAGTAAGTTGCTGACTGGCGCAGGAATATGGGTGCCCATCAGTAGCATCATCACCAGTAGAATCACCATTGGCGCGGTGGTCAGCCAGCTCAGCTCCCCACTTGCCACCTGCGGCGGCGGGGCGGCGAACAGCGCTCTGGCGACCATGCGTACCAGCCCGCCGAGTACCAGCGTCAGCAGCAGTAACAGCACCAGGGTAATGAACAGATGTTCTGCCGCAAGGCCTGCGGTGACGGTCATAAATTCGCTAAGGAAAATGTTAAACGGCGGCATTCCGCCGAGTGCCAGCGCGCCCGCGCCAAGCAGCACGGCGGTCAGCGGCATCACTTTTAGCATGCCGCATATCACATCCAGGTTGCGGGTGCCGTACTTCAACAGCACATTGCCGGAGCCGCAAAACAGCAGGGTTTTCGCCAGGCTATGGTTAAGCGTATGCAAAAGCGCGGCGAGAATTCCCAGCGGGCCGCCGATCCCCAGCGCCACCGCCACCAGCCCCATATTCTCCACGCTGGAGTAAGCCAGAAGGCGCTTCATATCTTGCTGCACCAGGATAAAGAACGCAGCGACCGCCACCGAGAGCATGCCGAAGATGAGCAGCAGCATGTTCGGGAAATGCTCGCCGATGGCGTGGCAAATAATGATGTAGTAGCGGATAAGCACCAGCAGGGCGCAGTTCAGCAGCACCGCCGACAGCAGGGCGCTCACCGGGCTTGGGGCTTCGCTGTGCGCGTCCGGCAGCCAGGCGTGCATGGGAAACAGCCCGGTCTTGGTACCAAAACCAATCAGCACAAACACAAACGCCAGCACCATCAGCGTCGGGTCCAGCATGCGCGCTTCTTTTAACACCTCCGTCCAGAAAATCGCATGGTCAGGCTGCGCCATAAAGCTGGCGGCGTTGGCGTACACCAGTACCGTGCCAAACAGGCCAAATGCCACGCCGACGGTACAGATAATGATGTATTTCCACGCGGCTTCCAGCGAGGAGCGCTGACCGTAAATGCCCACCAAAAAGGCAGAGCTTAGCGTGGTTGCTTCGATGGCTGCCCACATCACAATCAGGTTATTACTGGTTACCACCAGCAGCATGGTGAACAGAAACAGGTGGAAAAAACCGTAGTAATAACAGAGCGTCGCCACGCTTATCTCGCCATGTTCCACTTCGTGGCGCATATAGCCGATGGAGTACAGCCCGGTCAGAAACGCGATAATACCGAGCAGAGCAAGAAACAGACCGCTAAGGCTGTCGATATGCAACCAGCGTTGGGCGGCGAAGATCTCCTGTTCGTGCATGGCCTCATTGACCGTAAGCAGCGCGAGCAACAGCAGCAGCGTGATGCCTAAACAATGGACTATCGTTACGCCTTTTTCGGCATATGCCCCGCAAAAACGGCAGGCAAAGCACAGGGCGCAGATGACCAGCGGGGTTAACAGCAGCAGCGTGAACAACAAAGCGTGGCTCATCGTATTACCCCTTCAGCGCCGTCAGGTTATTCACATCCAGCGTGCCGTGCGTGCGCCAGATTTTTCTTGCCAGCAGCACCATCACAATCACGGCAAAAATCGCGTCGCTGGCAATCCCTATCTCAACCAGTTCCGGCGCGCGCCAGGCCAGCAGCGCCAGCACCAGGTGGGAGCCGTTTTCCATCAGGCAGTAGCCGAACACCTGGCGCAAAATATTGCGCTGGCTGACGATACACAGCAGACCCAACAGGAAATGACCGAGCGCCACGGCCAGCGCCGGTTTAAGCTGCGCGACCATCGGCAGCTGCACCGGGCGCACCACAAACCAGCACAGCAGCACGATACCGGAAGCCAGTAGCACCAGCGTGGCGGGGCCAAACAGCCCGCTGCTCTCGCCTTGCGGAACCATCTTGCGAAACGCAAAACCCATGATCAGCGGCACCAGCAGCACTTTGGTGAAAAACGCGCTGAGCGACCACCACAGCAGTTGCTGCGCCTGCAAAAGTTGCGACAGGGTGAAAAAAATCGACACCAGCACCAGCGATTGCAGCGCGTATAACCAGCAGGAGGCGGTGTAACGTCTGGCGCAAATCACCAGCAGTGAAGTAAACATCATCAACCCCGCCAGGTTGTTGACGAGCAGTGTTCCCGTCATAGCGACTCCTTATCCAAGCCAAAGCGCAGCAATGAGGCTGGAAGCCAGCGACATCACCACCAGAACCACCAGCACCACCTTCATGGCGTAAGGCAGCGGGGCGGCGGTAGCCACCTCTTCACTGGGCTCTCCCGGCACCACGCGCCCGAACCAGTAGATAAACCAGCCAAAACTGGCGACGGATTCCAGCAGCGCCAGCACCATCACCACAAACAACACCGGATGTATATTGGACAGGGCAAAACCCGCAGCGAAGAGGGGAAATTTACTGAAGAAACCGTTAAAGGGCGGTACGCCGGTGATAGCCAGCGCCGCCACGCAAAAACCGATACCCACCAGCGGCAGGGTGTGCATCACGCCATGCAGGCGCGGCAGCAAACGCGTGCCGCAGCTATAGCTCAGCGCGCCAGCCACCAGGAAGAACAGGCTCTTGGCAAACGCGTGGTTGAAGATATAAATAATCCCGGCTTTGAAGGCCAGCGGCGAGCCGAAGGTAGAGAGCGAGAGCGCAAGGAAAATCCACGCCAGCTGCGAAATGGTTGACCAGGCCAGCAGGCGCTTCATATCGTTTTGCGGCAGATACATTAAAAAACCGTAGATCATGGTCAGCATCGCCATCGTCACGCCCACCCAGCCGATTTCGTGTGGGACTGCGCCGCCTTCGGCAATCGCTCTGGCAAAAATGTAGACGCCCACTTTTACCATCGAGGCTGCGTGTAAGTACGCACTTACCGGTGTGGGCGCTTCCATCGCGTCCGGCAGCCAGGCCTGTAGCGGCAACTGGGCAGATTTCCCCCAGGCGGCGAACAGGATGCCGCCATAGACCAGATACACCGGCGCGCCTTCGAGCTGGCTGATAGCGGTGAGCGCAAAGGTGCCGGTATAGAGAAACAGCGTGGCAGCCGCCAGGTAAAGGCCCAGAGACGCGACATGGGTTATCAGCAAGGCTTTCATCGCCGCGCGCTGCGACTTTTCGCTCTGGTAGTAGCTAATCAGCGCCCACGAGCACCCGCCGGTGATTTCAAAAAAGAGCAGTTGCCCAAGCAGCGTGGAAGAGAGCACCAGGCCCGTCATGGCACCGATAAAAATCAGCAAAAAAGCGTAGTAGCGGTTGCTGCCCTCATGCGGATGCTCACGGTTAGCGCGCGTGAGATAGCCGGTGGAGTAATAGACCACCAGCAGGCCGAGGAACACCACCGCAAACAGGATAAGCAGGCCGATTTTGTCCAGCAGAAGACCAAACAGCGCCACATTACCCGCCGCCATCAGGGGCAGTTCAATGCTTTCATCCCCGCCGCCGTAAAAGCTTATCGCCAGCGACATCGCCGCGACCGTCGCCAGCAGCGCGAAGGCGGTGGCGAGTTGTGGCGCGCTTCGCCGGGGTGCCAGCGAGACGACCAGCGCGCCGACAAAAGGCAGCAGCAGCGTGCCCAGAGCTAAAGTTTCCATCGTTTTGTGTCCTTACAAACCGGTTAACCAGAGAACATATGACAGCGCAGCCAGACTAAAGCCGAGCCAGGTAAGGTGGTGCGTCAGTAAAAAACGCCCGCGTGCCAGCGCGTTTTCCGTTATCGAGGCAAGCGTAAACACCACCAGTAATTTCAAAAGCGTCAAGAACAGCGCCAGTATCAGCGCGCCAGGAGTGAGGCTTTCGGCATTACCGAACGGGAAAAACAGCGCAACAAACAGCGAAGCCATCACCACCTGTTTGAGCCCCACGCCCCATTTCACCAGCGCCAGCCCTGCGCCGGCATATTCGGTTAGCGGCCCTTCCTGCAACTCCTGCTCGGCTTCGGCCACATCGAAAGGGATTTTTCCCATCTCAATAAAACAGGTGAAACCGCAGGCTAAAAACGCCAGCAACGTCGCCACCGGCGAGAGCCAGCCGCTGGCAAGCGTGGCGCTGATGGTGCTGATATTGGTTGAACCCGCCAGCAGCGCCAGCACCAGCAACGAGAGGATCAGCATCGGTTCCACCAGAATGCCCAGCGTCAGCTCGCGGCTGGCGCCCAGCCCGGCGAAAGGACTGCCGGTATCCAGGCCAGAGAGGGCAAAAAAGAAGCGAAACAGCGCAAACAAATAGATAAGGGTGATGAGATCGCCCGCACCGGCAAAGGGCGATGCGCGCACAAACAGCGGCAGAGTCATCGCCACCAGCAACATGCTGCTTAACAACACCCAGGGCATCAGGCGAAACATCAGCCCGGAAGACGCGGGCGCGACGGACTGGCGCTTGAGCAGCTTTTGCAGGTCACGGTAATCCTGCAAGATGCCCGGCCCGCGCCGGGAGTGCATGCGCGCACGGATCTGGCGCGAAAGTCCGGTAAAAAGCGGCGTCAATGCCAGCAGCAGCACCGCCTGGCAAAGGGCGAACACCGCCTGCGACCACGATTGCAAAACCATCTCGTCTCTCCTTATAACGCGATGCACAGAAGCAGGGTAACCAGCGCGGCAATCACATACAGGCAGTAGAGGCGAAAATCGCCGCCTTGCAGTAACTGCACGACACGCGCGATGCGCCGGATAGCCTGAACCAGAGGTAGGATCAGCCGCTCGTCCCAGAAAGGTTCGCTGCGACGGGCAACGCGCGTGATGCCGCCGAGGCTCTGTTGCAACGGCGGTGCCGGGTCAAGGCGCTGGCGCAACTGATACAGCGGGCCAAACAGCACGCGCAGCGGCTGAGTGAAGCTACCCGCCGAGGGCGACATACCTTTCTCCCAGGCATAACCACAGGCCCAGGCATCACCCTGGCGGCGAAACGCGCCGCGCGTCTGGCGGTGGCAATACCACACCACGCCCGGCAGCAGCGGCAGGGCGAGCAGCAACAAAAAGAGAGTCGAGGGTGTGAGTACGGCCTGGTGCGCTTCGCCGGGCACGAGCGTGATGCCCTGGGCGACAGCAAGCGTTGCCGGCGGGGTAAGCGACAGCGCCAC
This sequence comes from Vagococcus sp. WN89Y, assembly GCF_052220145.1. Taxonomy (NCBI): domain Bacteria; kingdom Bacillati; phylum Bacillota; class Bacilli; order Lactobacillales; family Enterococcaceae; genus Vagococcus; species Vagococcus sp. WN89Y. Next base: position 104,058 of record NZ_JBQPOM010000029.1, read on the forward strand.
CTGTAACAGATGCGGCGCGATGACGCTTGCGCCAGCGCCAAACACAACACATAACAGCGCCAGCACCAGCATGGCGCAGACCATCGGCCAGGGAACTTCCCGCGCTTTATCCGCCTGTTCACTGCGCGCGTTGCCGCAAAAGCTGACGCCATAGACTTTGACAAAACACATCGCGGCCAGTGCGCCGGTGATTGCCAGCATCACGATAGCCAGCGGCCCGGCAAGCCTGACCACCATCGAATCGATTTGCGTCAGGCTAAACAGCGCCTGGTAGGTATACCACTCGCTGATAAACCCGTTGAGCGGCGGCAGGGCGGAAATGGCCAGGCAGCCGACAAGAAACGCGCCTGCCGTCCACGGCATACGTTTAGCCAGCGCGCCCATATGTTCCATATCCCGCGTATGCACGCGGGAGATAACGGCCCCCGCGCCCAGAAACAGCAGCCCTTTGAACAGCGCATGGTTTATCAGATGAAACAGCGCGCCCACCAGCCCGACGGCGGCTATCGAGGGCTGGTGCAGCGCAATGCCCGCCATGCCGACGCCCACGCCCATCAAAATGATGCCGATGTTCTCCACCGTGTGCCACGCCAGCAGCCGCTTGATATCATGCTCCGCCAGCGCATAGAGCACGCCGAGCACCGCAGACACCGCGCCAAAAGCCAGCACCACCACGCCCCACCACAGAGGAATACCGCTACCGGCCAGCAAGTCGAGGCCGACTTTCAGAATGCCGAAGATACCGATTTTCACCATCACGCCGGACATCAGCGCCGAGGCATGAGAGGGTGCGGCGGGGTGCGCGCGTGGCAGCCAGCTATGCAGCGGCAGCATCCCGGCTTTGGCACCAAAACCAATAAACGCCAGCAAAAACACCGCCGATGCGCGCCCGCTCTCAAGACTGAGCGCGCGAAAGCTGGCGAAATCCAGGCTGCCGCTCTGCCGCCAGAGCAAAAAGAAGGCAATCATAATCAGCACAGAACCGGCGTGGGCAATAAAGAAATAGAGCAGCCCGGCCTGGATGGACTCCCGGTCCTGGTCGGTAATGACGAGAAACCACGAGGCAAGCGACATCATCTCAAACAGCACGATAAACCAGAACGCGTTGTCCATCACCACCAGGCCCGCCATCGAGGCGATAAACAAGTTCATAAAAAAACCCATCGCGCCCGCGCCTTTGCCCAGGTATTCACGCACGTAGGCGAGCGAATAGAGACCGCACAGCGTCACCAGCAGGGAAATCACCAGCAGCATAAAGGCGCTTAAGCCATCAAGACGGACAATAAAATGCGCAAAATCGAAAGGCGTCAGCGTTTGCCAGACGTAGACTCTGGCGCTGCGCAGCGCAATCAGGGCGCTGGCGATACCCAGCGCGCCGCCGAGCATCGCGCTGACCCCCGCTGCTTTGATGGCGAGTGTTTCATGGCGCGCCAGCAGTAAGGATGCGAGCGCGCCAATGGCGTAGATGAGAATTGACCACATCAATAATTGCAGTGCATCCATTAGAGTTGCTCCGGCGGATTGGCAGGGAGAGTCAAATCTGCTGCGGTCAGCGCCCGTCGCGTTTTTAACTGTTGATTAAGCGAGGCTGGCGTAAGCAGATGCAGGGCGTTGGTCGGGCAGGCGCGCACGCAGGCGGGGCCTTGCGCCAGAAAGTGGCAAAGATCGCACTTCACCGCCACGGTCTGGATGCCCGCGTTCCAGCGCAGAAAAGGCGGGTCGGTTTGCGCACTGCCGGGCACATCGCGCAGCTGTTCTTCCGCCACCGCGTATTCATAGCTGGCCGGTGCATTTACCGGACGGCTTCCGGCGGGAGTGATTGCACCGAACGGGCAGACCAGGCCACAAAGCTTGCAGCCAATGCACAGGCTTTCGTTAAGATAAACCGCATCATCGCGCAGGGAGATAGCATTCACCGGACACACCTGTTTGCACGGCGCATCATCGCAGTGGCGGCACAGCACCGGCGCGGTTTTGCTTTTTGTGCGCACCAGTGTCAGCCGGGGATGCGGCACAAGACCCTGTGTTTTATGCACGTCCGAACAAGCGGCAAGGCAGGTGTTGCACCCTATACACCACTCGGGATCGGCCATCACAAAACGATTCATACTGGCTCCCTGTCAATGAAGGCAAAACGTTACGCCTGCATAAGCACAAGGTGTGCCAGATTTATAACTTATTGTTTTTGATGGGTTTGATGAATTTGTTCGTCAGAAAAAGACAAAAGTGATGGTGTGATAGGGTTAAAAATTAACCCATCGGCAGATGTGTCGGGCAGGGAGGGAAAAGTGTGACGAACGTCAAATTTTAGGCCGCAAAAAACATCGGGGCGTACCCTGCCGGGTCGCCCGCAGGACGAAACGTCAACGATCAGACGTTTTCTTTTAACCAGTTAATGACAATGTCGTGGTGATTACTGGTCTTAAAATCATCAAATACATGCATGATTTTGCCGTTTTCATCAATCAGGAAACTGATGCGGTGGATGCCGTCGTAGGTTTTACCCATAAAGGTTTTTTCACCCCAGACGCCAAATTGTTCGCTGACCTGATGGTTTTCATCCGACAGCAGCGTAAAGTTAAGCAGCTCTTTTTCGGCGAAACGAGAGAGTTTTTCCGGCTTATCGGTGCTGATACCCAGCACTTCAACGCCTGCTTTTTTTAACTCGTCCATGTTATCGCGCAGGCCGCAGGCCTGGACAGTACAGCCTGGTGTCATAGCTTTCGGGTAGAAATAGACCAGAACGCGCTGTCCCTGGAAGTCGGTCAAATTTACTTGTTCACCGTCTTGATCGGGCAAGCTAAATTTCGGTGCGATATCACCGGCTTTCAGTGGATTCATTAATTAACTCCATCCTGTTCATCATGCTGTGAATAATTGACGATATTTATACTGCCTTGCGCATTCAATTCTGTACATAGCACTTTGAATGCCTGGTCAATCGTTGATGCGTCCAGGGACGCAGGACTATGAGCGGTAATCTGAATAAAAAGCTGCGGTGTATCGTCCTGTTTTCCAGGCTGCGTGCGGGATACCAGTTCGGCAATATTCATCTCGTGTGCATCAAACAGCGCGGTAAAACGCTCTATCAAATGCGGTGAATCAGGTACTTCAACCTGCACCCATACGGTGGATGGCGTATCAGGACGCGGGCGGGCGGCGGTCCGTTTCATTACGATCAGCAAATCCAGCTCGGCGCCTTTGAGCGGCAAGGTGGATTCGATAAGCGTAATAGCATTCCACGACCCGGAAAGCAGCATAATAAACGTGAACTCTTCACCGAGCATTGCCAGTCGGCTGTCTTCAATATTACAGCCGCAACTGCTGACGTGACGCGTAATTGTGTTCACGATGCCTGGCCTGTCGGCCCCCAGCGCAGTGATAACCAAAAATTGTTGTGATGAGGTTGTCAAACCTGTGCTTCCTGTCAATCATGAGGTAATCATAAGGAAAGCATAAAAAAAACCGGCATACAACCGCCAGAGAGACTCAGCTCTCTTGCTTTTCTTACGGCACCGCACGTACCATTGAGAATCTTGTTTGCACAGAGGATGGCCCATGTTCACGGGAAGTATTGTCGCGCTTGTCACGCCGATGGATTCGCAAGGTAAAGTCTGCCGCTCAAGCCTGAAAAAACTGATTGATTATCATGTCGCCAATGGAACCTCGGCGATTGTGTCGGTAGGGACGACCGGCGAGTCCGCCACGCTCAGCCATGACGAACATGCTGAGGTGGTGATGATGACGGTTGAGCTGGCCGATGGCCGCATCCCTGTGATTGCCGGTACCGGGGCCAATGCTACCTCGGAGGCCATCAGCCTGACGCAGCGTTTCAACAACAGCGGCGTCGTGGGCTGCCTCACCGTAACGCCTTATTACAATCGCCCGACCCAGGAAGGGCTGTTCCAGCATTTTAAAGCCATTGCCGAGCATACTGACCTGCCGCAAATTCTGTATAATGTGCCTTCGCGCACCGGTTGCGATATGCTGCCCGAAACCGTGGGTCGCCTGGCGCAAGTGAAAAATATTGTCGCAATTAAAGAAGCCACAGGGAACTTAAGTCGCGTTCACCAGATCAAAGAGCTGGTTTCAGATGACTTTATCCTGCTCAGCGGCGACGATGCCACTGCGCTGGACTTTATGCAGCTTGGCGGCCACGGCGTTATTTCCGTGACCACGAACGTTGCAGCGCGTGACATGGCCGACATGTGCAAACTGGCAGCCGAAGGGCAGTTTGCCAGGGCGCGCGTAATCAACCAGCGTCTGATGCCGTTACACAACAAACTATTTGTCGAACCCAATCCCATCCCGGTTAAATGGGCATGCAAGGAGTTGGGGCTTGTAGCGACCGATACGCTGCGCCTGCCGATGACGCCTATCACCGACCACGGTCGTGATGTTGTTCGCAGTGCGCTTAAGCATGCCGGTTTGCTGTAAAGTTTAGGGAGATTTGATGGCTTACTCAGTACAGAAGTCGCGCCTGGCGAAGGTAGCGAGTGTTTCACTTGTGATGTTGCTCGCCGCCTGTAGTTCAGATTCACGTTACAAGCGTCAGGTTAGCGGAGACGAGTCCTATCTGGATGCCGCACCGCTTGCTGAACTTCATGCACCTGCCGGGCTGATTCTGCCGGTGGAAAACGGCGATTACAACATCCCTGTTACCCAGGGCAGCGGCGCGGTTGGCAAACAGCTTGATATTCGCCCACCGGCACAGCCGCTGGCGCTGGTGACCGGCGCACGCACCCAGTTTACCGGTGATACCGCGACGCTGATGGTGGAAAACGGGCGCAACAACGCGCTGTGGCCGCAGGTTGTCAGCGTGTTGCAGGCGAAGAATTACACTATCGACAAACGTGACGATGCCGCTCAGACCCTGACCACTGACTGGGTGGAATGGAACCGTCTGGACGAAGACGAGCAGTATCGCGGGCGTTATCAAATCTCCGTTAAACCGCAGGGCTATCAGCAGGCGGTGATGGTGAAACTGGTCAACCTTGAGCAGGCGGGCAAACCGGTGGCGGATGCCGCCTCATTGCAGCGTTACAGCGCCGAAATGCTGAACGTTATCTCCGCGGGTCTTGATAAAACCGCGACCGATGCGCAAAACGCCGCGCAGAATCGCAGCGTCACCACGCTTGATGTGCAAAGCGGCGCGGACGATACCGGTCTGCCGATGCTGGTGGTGCGCGGGCCGTTTAACGTAGTGTGGCAGCGCCTGCCGGGCGTGCTGGAGAAAGTCGGCATGAAAGTGACCGACAGCACCCGCTCTACCGGTAGCATGTCGGTGACCTATAAACCGCTGTCTGACAGCCGCTGGCAGGAGCTGGGCGCGCGCGATCCGGGTCTCGCTTCCGGCGATTACAAATTGCAGGTCGGTGATTTAGACAACCGCAGCAGCCTGCAATTTATCGACCCGAAAGGCCATACGCTGACACAGTCGCAGAACGACGCGCTGGTCGCCGCCTTCCAGGCCGCGTTTAACCAGTAAAATCAGGGCCGGATCTCTCCGGCCCTTTTTAATTTCCGTGACGCAAACGTGTGCGTCGGCATAGAATAGCGAAAAACATGAAATCTGGAGTGAAAGATGCAAAAGCAAGCTGAGTTGTATCGTGGCAAAGCAAAAACCGTATACAGTACGGAAAACCCGGACCTGTTGGTGCTTGAGTTCCGCAATGATACGTCAGCAGGGGATGGCGCACGCATTGAGCAGTTCGATCGTAAAGGCATGGTGAACAATAAATTTAACCATTTCATTATGACTAAACTGGAAGAAGCAGGCATCCCGACGCAGATGGAAGCGCTGCTTTCGGATACCGAATGCCTGGTCAAAAAGCTGGAGATGGTGCCGGTCGAGTGCGTTATCCGTAACCGCGCCGCAGGATCGCTGGTAAAACGCTTAGGGATCGAAGAGGGGATTGAACTCTCCCCGCCGCTGTTCGACCTGTTTTTGAAAAACGATGCGATGCACGACCCGATGGTCAACGATTCCTACTGCGAAACCTTCGGCTGGGTGAGCAAAGAGAACCTGGCGCGCATGAAGGAGCTGACTTACAAAGCTAACGACGTGCTGAAAAAACTGTTTGATGATGCGGGCCTGATCCTCGTGGATTTCAAACTGGAGTTCGGCCTGTACAAAGGCGAAGTGGTACTGGGCGACGAATTCTCCCCGGACGGCAGCCGCTTGTGGGACAAAGAAACGCTGGACAAAATGGACAAAGACCGTTTCCGCCAGAGTCTGGGCGGTGTGATTGAAGCCTATGAAGCGGTGGCGCATCGCCTGGGCGTTAAGCTGGACTGATCCTGCCTCTCTCCAGAGGGTGCCTGCATCCTCTGGATCTCGCCTCTTTCCCTGGAGTAGTTATTCCCCCGGCGCCTGAGCTAATATATAGAGTATTATTTTTAGCATATTGAGGTCGTTATGCGCTGGCAAGGGCGTCGAGAAAGTAACAATATTGAAGACCGACGCGATCAGTCGGGTGGTCCGTCAATGCGCGGGCCAGGGTTTCGCCTGCCGGGCGGCAAAGGCGGGTTAGTGCTGTTGTGTCTGGTGATGGTGGCAAGCTATTACGGCGTCGATTTAACCGGTCTGCTGACCGGCGAGCCTGTCAATGCGCCCGCACAACAGCAGCGCACCATTAGCCCGCAGGAAGATGAAGCCGCACGTTTTACCAGCGTAATCTTTGCTACAACGGAAGATACCTGGGGGCAAATTTTCGAAAAAAATGGCCAGCAGTATCCGCAGCCGAAACTGGTGATGTACCGCAACCGTACCAGCACCGGGTGCGGCACCGGGCAGTCAATTATGGGGCCGTTCTATTGCCCGGCCGACAACCGCGTCTATATCGATCTCTCCTTTTACGATGAAATGAAAAGCAAACTCGGCGCGGACGGTGATTTCGCCCAGGGCTATGTTATCGCCCACGAAGTGGGTCACCATGTGCAGAAACTGCTCGGCACTGAGGCAAAAGTCCGTCGTTTACAGCAAAACGCCACGCAAAAAGAGGCCAATGCGCTCTCCGTTCGCATGGAGCTTCAGGCCGACTGCTATGCGGGCGTCTGGGGGCACAGCATGCAGCAGCAGGGCGTGCTGGAGCCTGGCGATCTGGAAGAGGCGCTGAACGCCGCCCAGTCGATAGGCGACGACCGCTTGCAGCAGCGCGGCCAGGGCGTGGTCATCCCGGAAAGCTTTACCCACGGCACCTCCGCCCAGCGCTATAGCTGGTTTAAGCGCGGGATGGACAGCGGCGATCCGGCGCAGTGTGATACTTTCACCGGGCGGCTGTAACGCCTGATATGCATGCATTAACAGCGCAGATGGCGCGCGAAGGGATACGCCGCCTGCTGGTGATAAGCGGGCAGTCTGCGTGGTGCGAGGCGCAGGCAAACACCTTACGCGAGGCATTGCCTGGCGACTGGCTGTGGGTCGGCGAGCAGAGCGCGTGGCCGCTGCACTGCCAGCCGCGCGCGCTGGCAACCCTGCTTGGGCGTGAGTTTCACCATGCGGTTTTTGACGCGCGCGGCGGTTTCGACGCCGCCGCGTTTGCAGCACTTGGCGGGACGCTAAAAGCCGGGAGCTGGTTAGTACTGCTGGTGCCTGCGCTGTCCGCATGGCCGCGACAGCCCGACGCAGACAGCTGCCGCTGGAGCGATACGCCTGCGCCGGTTGCGACGCCGGTGTTTGTCCGCCACTTCTGCCGCACGCTGCTTTGCGATACGCACGCTGTGCTCTGGCGCGAAGGGCAGCCGCTCAACCTTCCTGATTTTCCCCCCCGACCCCTATGGCACCCGGCGAACGGCGCGCCGCAGCAAGAGCAGGCACGCATTCTTGATGAGCTTCAGACGATGCCGCCAGGCGTTATGGTCGTCACGGCGGCGCGCGGTCGCGGCAAGTCGGCGCTGGCGGGGATGCATATCGCTCGCCTGAACGAGACTGTCATGGTGAGCGCGCCGACGCGTGCGGCTACCGATGTGCTCGCGCAGTATGCCGGGCAGCGCTTTATATTCAGCGCCCCGGATGCGCTGTTGCAGCATATTGAGCGACACGGCCCGCAGCCAGGCTGGCTGATCGTTGATGAAGCAGCGGCCATTCCCGGCCCGCTGCTGCATGCGCTGAGCGCTGCCTTCAGCCATGTGCTGCTGACCACGACCGTGCAGGGCTACGAAGGAACGGGGCAGGGATTTTTACTGAAATTTTGCGCCGGTTTCCCGCATTTACGCCATCGCACGTTAAGCACGCCGCTGCGCTGGGCGGAAAACTGCCCGCTGGAGCGTTTTATCAGCACGCTTTTATTGTTTGATGATGCCGCACTGAGCGCGCCGCCGGACGGTGAGATAACCGTGCAGCCGCTGGCAGCAGACGCCTGGCGTGAAGAACCCGCGAAGCCCGCCGCGCTCTATCGGCTACTTTCGAGCGCGCACTACCGTACCTCTCCGCTTGATCTGCGCCGCATGATGGATGCGCCAGGCCAGCATTTCTGGCTGGCGCAGCAGGGTGAAACCGCTATCGCGGCGCTGTGGCTGGTGGAAGAGGGTGGATTATCACCAGCACTCAGCCAGGCTGTGTGGGCGGGGTATCGCCGCCCGCGCGGGAATCTGGTGGCGCAATCGCTGGCGGCCCACGGCGGAAGTCCGCTGGCGCCGACCTTGCGCGGGCTGCGTATCACGCGTATTGCTGTGCACCCGCACCTGCAGCGTAAAGGTCTGGGGAGCGAACTGATCGCCCACGCCTGCACGCAGGCAGAAGGTTTCGATTATCTCTCTGTCAGCTTTGGGTATACCCCGGTATTGTGGCGTTTCTGGCAACGTTGCGGCTTTGTGCTGGTGCGTCTTGGTAGCTACCGGGAGGCGAGCAGCGGCTGTTTCACCGCGATGGCGCTTTTGCCGCTCACCGACGCCGGGCACACGCTGGCGGCGCGTGAGCAGCGGCGTCTGGCGCGTGATTTGCCCTGGCTTGAGCCGTGGCGCGAAGAAAAGTTGCCGCTGCCTGCTATCCAGGCGACTACCCTTAATGATGACGACTGGCAGGAGCTGAGTGGTTTTGCTTTTGCCCATCGTCCGCTGACGGCAGCGACGGGCGCGCTGTGCCGCCTGCTGCTGCAAAGCTCCCTGCCGCTACCCGCGCTGCGCGGGCAGCTTACCGAGGGCGAAAGCGAGCAGGCTTTGTGCGCGCGGCTTACGCTTGCAGGGCGAAAAGCGTTGCTGGTCGTACAGCGCGCGGAAGCGGCGCAGGCGTTAGCGCAGTGTGATGCTCCGCGCGCTGCGGCGTTAAAAGAGCAGGTGCGAAAGCTGCAATTTTTTTAACTGTCTCATTCAACCAAATGGCATGGTCATTCCTGCTCCCCGGCGTACACTGCACGTAATAAATGAAGGAGACCGCGATGAAACATGACCATTTTGTTGTGCAAAGCCCGCAAGCGCCGGCGAAACAATTGCTGCTGCTGTTTCATGGCGTGGGCGATAACCCGGTCTCGATGGGTGAGCCAGGACGTTGGTTTGCGCCGCAATTTCCCGATGCGTTGATTGTGAGCGTTGGCGGCGCACAGGCCTGCGGCCCGGCACCGGCGCGCCAGTGGTTTTCGGTCGCGGGCGTGACGGAAGAGAATCGCCAGCAGCGCGTGGATGCCATCATGCCGGTGTTTATCGACACCGTCCGTTACTGGCAGAAAGAGAGCGGATTAGGCCCACAGGCCACAGCGCTTATTGGTTTTTCTCAGGGGGCGATTATGGCGCTGGAGAGCATCAAAGCGCAGCCGGACCTGGCCTCCAGAGTGATTGCGTTTAATGGCCGCTACGCCAGCCTGCCGCAGCAGGCCACCACGGCCAACACCATCCACCTGATCCACGGTGGCGACGATCCGGTTATCGAGCTTGCCTGGGCGGTTGCCGCACAGGAGGCGCTGCAGAGCCTCGGTGGAGACGTCACTTTAGATATCGTGGAGGGTTTGGGCCACGCTATTGATGAGCGCAGCATGAACATTGCGCTGAACCATTTGCGCTTTACCGTACCCAAGCACTATTTCGATGAGCCGTTAAGCGGCGGGACGCCGAAAGACGATGATATTATCGAGCTGTTGTAGGATGTTCACCCCCGGCCGGGGGTGAAACGCTTACTTCTTCGGCTGGTCTTTATTCGGCCAGTCGTCGTCATCATCCCACTTGTCGTTAAAATCACGATGCGGCGGTAGTTCCGGCTTGTTCGCAAGAAACTTTTTATGATCGACGCGTTTAAGGTCTTTTATTACATTCAGCAGTACACCGAGTAAAAACACCAGTACCAGAATCCACCAGTATTTAGCCAGCCATTCCATGCAATCCTCCAGGCCCTCAGGCGATAAGTTGTTCCATAATACGTTGGTACATACGGGCCAGAAGCTGCAAATCGGCCGCGTTCACGCATTCGTTGATTTTATGAATCGTGGCGTTTACCGGCCCGAGTTCAACCACTTGTGCGCCCATCCGCGCGATAAAACGGCCATCGGACGTGCCGCCGGTCGTTAACAGCTGCGGTTTTATCTCATTATAGTGCTCAATAGCATTCACCACCGCATCCACCAGCTTACCGCGCCCGGTCAAAAACGGTTGCCCGGACAGCCACCAGTCGATGGTATAGCGCAGCTGGTGTTTCTCCAGCAGGGCGATGACCTGCGCCTTGATCATCTCATCCGTCAGCTCCGTGCTGAAGCGAAAATTGAACTGCACAAACAGATCGCCAGGAATAACGTTATTGCTGCCGGTGCCGGCTTTAATATTCGCAATCTGCATACTGGTCGGCGGGAAGTAATCGTTGCCGCGATCCCACTCAATACCCACCAGCTCGGTGAGCATAGGCGCTGCGCGATGCACCGGGTTATCCGCCAGGTGCGGGTAAGCGACATGGCCCTGCACGCCGTGAATGGTCAGGTTACAGGTCAGGGAGCCGCGACGGCCATTTTTGACCACATCACCCACCACTTCCGTGCTGGACGGTTCGCCCACCAGGCAGTAATCCAGCCGTTCCTTACGCGCCATCAGCGCTTCGACCACTTTTACCGTACCGTTGGTGGCGCTGGCCTCTTCATCAGAGGTGATAAGAAATGCCAGTCGGCCCCTATGCTGCGGATGCTGGGCGACAAAACGCTCGGCGGCGACCACCATTGCGGCCAACGAACCTTTCATGTCTGCCGCGCCACGGCCAAACAGCATGCCGTCGCGGATGGTCGGTTCAAAGGGTGGGTTGATCCAGCGGTCGGCATCGCCCGCGGGAACCACATCGGTATGACCGGCGAAGGCCAGCGTTTCGCCCTGACCGCGCCATGCCCAGAAGTTTTGCGTGTCGCCAAAATCCATCGGCTCAATGGTAAAACCGATAGCACGCAGGCGCTCAATCAATAGCGCCTGACATCCTGCATCATCGGGGCTGAGAGAAGGGCGACGAATAAGCTGTTGCGTCAGCTCAATAACCGGGCACGACATACACTACACCTCGTTGAAAAACTTCTCATAACTGGATTCATTGAAACCCAGCAGCATAGGCTTACCGGGCGCGCAGAGCAATGGGCGTTTAATCATTGCTGGCATTTCAAGCATCAGTGCGGCGGCGGCCTCTGCGTTTGTGATGCTGGCGCGCAGGGTTTCATCCAGTTTACGCCAGGTGGTGCCACGGGTATTGAGCAGCGATTCCCAGCCAAGCTCATTAATAAATGTATCTAATAATTGAGCATCGAGGCCATCGGCACGGTAATCATGGAAACGATAATCGATATGGTTATTTTCCAGCCAGCGACGCGCTTTTTTAATCGTGTCGCAATTTTTGATGCCATAAAGCGTACATGCGCTTTTTTGAGATGAGTCAGTAGTCATGAATAACTGTTACCTGTATTTACGTGTCAGTTCAGAACCATAAGTTCAGAGATCGGCAAGAATCAATGCCGATCAAGGACTTCAATGATAATGCCGTAGCGCAGGATTTCGATCCAGAGTATGAATGGCTTATCGTTAAAAGTTCTTTGCTCAGCGGATTGAAAAATTGATTGAAAGGAGGTCAATAAGCTTTGTCGAATCCTTAAGCAGATTTTCTTGCACACGTATGTTTAAGTGCGGACAGTGAACTGTACATAACCCTTGTTGCATTATGTTATTCCGTGGGGTTATTCATCAGGGTTCAATATTTCATTATTTTTTCTGAAAATTAAACATTGATGTTCTCCGATACGGTTCCATTAAAAGAGTACTATCAAGCATAGATTCGCTCAGGCAAGCAACCGATCAGTTTTATAAAACCGCTGTTTATAGCGTTATAATTTGTATTTCTTTGATCCAGCTAATCTTCAAGAAGCACCGTCTGTTTTTTTGTGCACGATTTAAAATTCCATATGCCTGATAAGGAAACCCCGCCGACAGGAGGCCTGTGCATTCAGTGCTCACAATTGACTAAAAAGAACGCGCGAAAATTTCTTTTAGCGTACCTGAACAGATTGATAACCTGGTTGCTTACAGGATAACCGCTCAGTTTCTTACCCGATAAGCGTCGACATTTCTGTGCAATCTCGCCTGATTCTATGTGTGCTGGGTAAGTAGCTGGATTTGCGCATCACGCTGTAATGAAGGGATTATCCTTTTAACGTTGTTCGGAAGTATACAGGCCAACAGAATAACGATGCATTTCACTTAAGGTGAAAGAATGTTGCTCACCTTCAGCGCTTGCTGAGCTGCATAAAAAGATTTCATATAACCAATTGATTTTTAGTAATTATTTTAAATCAGTAAACTTTTTTTAAATCTTTTTTAATACCGTGCATCATTATCATGGTGAATGCTTTTGTCTTTGTTTAATACATTCATGCAAATTATTAGAATATAACAAACATCATTAAAATCATTCGCACGGTAATAATACTTGGGTAACATAAAAAGCGATCTTTTTGTTTAATTTCACCTAAACTTAAACTAATTAGAAGAGTGCAGTACCTCACATTAAATCGACCCAAATCGGTTCATAGTGATCTGGCGCTATTGAAAAAGCCCAGCCAACAGCAATTGAAGCGATTGATTAAATTATCTTCACAGCCAAAGGAGGGTTGAGTAAAATGGACGCAATTATAAGAGAGGTCGGTATGATTGAACGTGAATTGGGAAACTGGAAAGACTTTATCGAAGGCATGCTTCGAAAATAATTACCAGGCGAACTAATAGATTAAAAAAGGCGAACAATAATGGTTCGCCTTTTTATTGCCCGTGTTATTTCACCCGTTCTTTCAGGGGAAAGCGCCTTCTCACCAGCACAAAGAACAGCGGTACGAAGAAGATAGCCAGCACGGTGGCGGAAATCATCCCGCCCATCACGCCTGTACCAACCGCGTGCTGGCTACCGGAACCAGCGCCGCTGCTGGTGGCCATCGGCAGTACGCCAAAGACAAACGCCAGCGAGGTCATCAGAATAGGCCGCAGGCGCTGGCGGCAGGCATGCAGCGTTGAGACCAGCAGATCTTCGCCTTTAGCATTCATATCGTTAGCGAACTCGACAATCAATATCGCGTTTTTGGCCGACAGGCCAATCACCGTCAGCAGTCCGACCTGAAAGTAGACATCGTTCTCCAGCCCGCGCAGCCAGGTTGCCAGCAGCGCGCCGATAACGCCAAGCGGCACCACCAGCATCACCGAGAACGGCACCGACCAGCTCTCATAGAGCGCGGCAAGACACAGGAACACCACCAGCAGCGAGATGGCATACAGCGCGGGAGCCTGCGCGCCGGAGAGACGTTCCTGATAGGACATCGCTGTCCACTCCAGCCCAAAGCCGACCGGCAACTCCTGCACCAGCCTTTCCATGACGTCCATCGCAGTACCGGTGCTGACGCCCGGCGCGGCTTCGCCGACAATTTCCGCCGCCGCATAACCGTTGTAACGCTCAAGCCGTGGCGAGCCGGTTTCCCAGCGCGAGGTAGCAAACGCGGAGAAAGGCACCATCTTGCCGCTGTTGCTACGCACATACCACAGGTTGATATCGTCCGGCAGCATGCGGTATTTCGCTGCCGCCTGCACATAGACCTTTTTCACCCGACCGCGATCCATAAAGTCATTCACATAGCTCGATCCCCAGGCGGTTTGCAGGGTGTCATTGATATCATCAATCGATACACCCAGCGCCTGGGCTTTACGCTGATCGACATCAATTTGCAGCTGGGCGCTGTCGTCAAGACCGTTATGGCGAACGCGGGTCAGCGCCGGGTCTTTCGAGGCCAGCTCGATTAACTTATCGCGCGCGGCCATAAGCGCATCGTGACCGGCCCCGGCGTGATCCTGTAGCTCCATATCAAACCCGGCAGAACTGCCCATGCCGCTGATGGCCGGTGGGCTGCTGGCAAACACCCGCGCTTCATTGATATGCCTGAACGCTTTTGTGGCACGCTCGATAATCGCGAAAGAGGTGCCGCTATCCGGGTCGCGCGCGTCCCAGTCTTTCAGGCGGATAAACATACGCGCCACGTTTTGCCCGTTGCCGCCAGGGCCAGAGCCAACGGTGGCAAACACCGATGCCACATTCTCTTTTTCATGGGTGAAAAAGTAGTCTTCCACTTTTTGCACCACTTTCAGCGTCTGCTGCTGTGTAGCGCCGCTTGGCAACTGGATAGACGTGGTAAACATACCGCGGTCTTCGAGCGGCAGAAACGAGGTCGGCAGGCGAAGAAACAGCACCACCATGCCGCCTATCAGCAGCACATAAATAATTATCCAGCGCAGGCTGCGGTGTAATATTTTGCCGACTGCGGTTTCATAACGCGCCGCGTTACGGTTGAACATACGGTTAAACGCGCCGAAGAAGCCTTTTTGCCCGTGCTGCTCACCTTTATGCAGCGGTTTTAGCAACGTGGCGCACAGCGCCGGGGTGAGGATCATCGCCACCAGCACCGAGAGCACCATCGCTGAGACGATGGTAATCGAGAACTGGCGATAGATAGCGCCCGTTGTGCCGCCGAAGAAGGCCATCGGTACAAACACCGCCGACAGCACCATCGCTATCCCGACCAGCGCGCCCTGGATTTGCCCCATCGATTTACGCGTCGCATCGCGTGGCGAGAGACCCTCCTCGCTCATAATACGCTCGACGTTTTCCACCACCACGATAGCGTCATCCACCAGCAGACCGATAGCCAGCACCATCGCGAACATGGTCAGGGTATTGATACTGTAATTAAACGCATACAGCACCGCGAAGGTACCAAGCAGCACCACCGGCACCGCAATGGTAGGAATCAGCGTGGCGCGAAAGTTCTGCAAAAACAGATACATCACAAAGAAAACCAGCAAAATTGCTTCGAGCAGCGTTTTGACCACGTCGATAATCGATGCTTTAACAAACGAAGTGGTTTCGTAGGCGACTTTATATTCCAGCCCGTGCGGGAAGAATTGCGCCAGTTCGTCAAGCCGCTTGATGACCTCTTCGGCAGTGGCCATCTCGTTGGCCCCTGACGCAAGTTTCACGCCAAGCCCGGACGCAGCGTGGCCGTTAAAGCGGCTGAGATAGTCATACTTTTCAGCGCCCAGCTCGACGGTGGCCACATCGCCCAGACGCACTTCTGAACCATCCGGATTGACGCGCAGCGTGATGTCGCGGAACTGATCCGGCGTCTGAAGCAGCGACTGGGCATTAATCGTGGCATTGAGCGCTTGTCTGTCTACTGACGGCGTACCGCCAAGCTGGCCGACGGCGATTTGCGCGTTCTGCGAGGCGATAGCATCGGTCACATCTTTGGTGGTGAGCTGGTAACTGTTGAGTTTGTTCGGGTCAAGCCAGATGCGCATTGAGTACTGCGAGCCGTAGGCGTCAATATCCCCGACACCGTTAACACGGCTAAGCGGGTCCTGAAGGTGACTGGCCACATAGTCGGCAATATCCTGCTTATCCATCGAACCGTCTGTCGAGACAAAGGCGATGGTGAGAATGTTGGTATCACCGGTTTTACGCACCGTTACTCCCTGGTTTTGCACCTTTTGCGGCAGTTTGCGCATTGCTGACTGGAGTTGGTTTTGTACCTGCTGCACGGCTTCGTCAGGGTCCGTTCCGGCTTTAAAGTTAAGCGTTATCGAAGCCTGGCCGGTGCCGCTGCTTTGCGAGGACATATACATCAGGTTATCAAGCCCGGTCATGTTTTGTTCAATGACCTGGGTGACGGTATTTTCCAGCGTTTGTGCAGATGCGCCTGGGTAGTTTGCGGTGATGCGAACGTTGGGCGGGGCTAAGTCGGGATATTGCTCAACCGGCAAGGAGATAATGGCAAGCGTCCCCGTAAGACAGATGAGGATCGCCAGCACCCAGGCAAAAATGGGGCGATCGATAAAAAAATTCGCCATTAGAAACCAGACCTCTATTGCTGCGTATCGTTATAGTGAGAAGTTGCGCCAAATGTAGCGGTAATAGCTGAAACAATCGTGGAGAAATTAAGGATAAAGTGTAAATTTTTCCCCTCGATTACAGCATAAACTGTCTAACGCGTTATTACGTCAGTTTTAAACATTTTGTGCTGAGTTTACTTTGCTTTTCTTTACATTAATCGATGCCCCGCGCCCGGAAAGCGCAGGGTAATTTGCGTTCCACCGCTCGCCGGTGCAGTAATTTCAAGCGTTCCTTCCAGCCGCCCGGCGCGTTCGCGCATGATTTCCAGCCCATAATGACCTTGCGGTTCCGCAGTGCTGCGAATGCCGGTGCCGTTATCGTGAATATAAACAGAATGTAACCCGTTTGCGTCTGTCACACAGCGCACCGTGATTTCACTGGCTTTCGCGTGTTTGATGGCGTTGATGACCGCTTCACGCACGATTTGCAGCACGTTCATCTGTTGCTGCGCGTCCAGCGCCAGCGGAGGCAGGCGACAGTCGAGGGTGATTTTCGCGCGGCTCTGGGTTTGCAGCACCTGTACCGCTTCATGAAGCGCAGAAGGAAGATCGCGCTGTTGCAGCGACAGGCGAAAGGTGGTGAGCAGTTCACGCAACTGTTGATAAGCGGTGTTCAGCCCGCGCGAAAAATCAGCGATGATGCTCTGCGCAGAGTCGTTATCCTCCGGCACCGCACGCTTTAGCAGCGCCAGCTGAATGCGCAAATACGAGAGCATCTGGGCCAGCGAATCATGCAGCTCGCGCGCAATCGTGGCGCGCTCCTCCATCAGCATCAGTTGCTGGTAATCTTTCTGCGTTTGATTAATGTACAAACCACGGCCAAGAATGGTGGCGATATTTCGCATCAGCGGCAGCGCCGTTTCCATTTGCCGACTCTGCCAGTGCAGTTCGCCCATCAGCCGGTCCTGCATATGCACAGGCTGCACGTTTACTGCCAGCGCCGGGTCCGCTTCTCCTTGCTGAATAACCCCTTCGTTATCCACCACCAGCTTAAGAAAGTTGGCCGCTTCGCAGGCATAAACAATTTGCAGCACGTGACGCAGGCACATCGCGTCTATCTGGCTGGTATTAAGCGCCTGCGAACACTGGTACATCACCTCCAGGCGACGGTGCGCTTCATGCAAATCCTGGGTTCGTGCTTCCACCGTGCTTTCAAGCTCCCGGTAGAGCTTAAACAGCACGTTCGTCATTCTGTCAAAGGTCGTCGCCAGCAGACCGAGTTCGTTATCCAGATGGTTATTGAGCGGCACATGGCTAAATTGCCCTTGCTGAAGCTGCTGGCTGGCAATAACCAATTGATTTAGCGGGATGACCACCTGCTGGCGAATACAGCGCAGCGTAAGAAACACCAGCGCGAGAATGCCGAGCGCGCCCAGTAACGAGATGGCCACCACCAGCCACATTTTACGCTCAGCGTAGTGCTGGAGGGTGAGCACAAACAGATCGATTTGCCCGACGTAGCGCTGAATATTGTTTTGATACCACCGCACATCACCTGCCTGTAACCGGCTGTCCATCTCCTGCCAGCTTTTGTGCAGTTGCCCATAGCGCTGCTGCACTTCACGCGGCACGTACCAGCGCTGCAGGTTTTGCAGCACCGGGGCATTGAGGGCCTGCAGATACTGTTGGCGGTGCAGGGTTAAGTCCGGCGGGCTCTGGTTGAGATCGTATCCAAGCCGATAGCTTTGCATACGTAGCGACCCGGCCATGTTGATGGCTTCTGCATCTCGCAGGCTACTGGCAAGGGTCATAAGCGCGACACCGGTTGATAAGAGCGACAGCAGTACGATGTAAAAAAACGCGCTGGCGAGGCTGGATGAAACAGGGCGTTTGACTCTCACAAAAGCGGTTCCCAATCCCTGATGTCACGTGCGGCAGAGGGCAACCCGGACGCTCATCGAATGAAATAACTTTTCAAAAATGGTGAAATAAATTGATCTGCTACATGTTCGTGACAAATAAATAACCTTTCTGTGCAAATGGACATTGCCAGTGATTTATTAGCCCGGTAAATACACTACACATAGAAAGCATAAGGTTTATTTAAGCAGAAAAGAAGGGTGCCATGAATCGTTTTATTATGGCCAACAGCCAGCAATGTATCGGGTGTCGTGCCTGTGAAGTCGCTTGCGTGATGGCACACAACCTTGAGCAACATGTGCTGAGCGCCGCTGCGTTTCACCCTCGCATCACAGTCATTAAACAGCAGCAGCAGCGCAGCGCGGTCACCTGCCATCATTGTGAAGATGCGCCGTGCGCCCGCAGTTGCCCGAACGATGCGATAAGCCGGGTTGATGATTCTGTGCAGGTAAACCAGCAAAAGTGTATTGGCTGTAAGTCCTGCGTCGTGGCCTGCCCGTTTGGCACCATGCAGGTATTGGTGACGCCTGCCGGGCAAGGGCGCGTCAACGCGAGCGCGCATAAGTGCGATCTTTGTGCTGGTCGTGAAGAAGGCCCGGCCTGCGTGCAAAATTGCCCGGCGGATGCGCTGGCGCTGGTCAACAGCGATGCGCTGGCCAATCTTTCCAAAGCCCGCCGTTTACGCACCGCCAGCTATGAAGCCCAGCCGTGGCAAAGCGTGGCGGCGCTTACGCAAGGGGTTAATGACAGCAAAGTGCGCCAGATGCGTAGCACACCCGCCCGTGGCGAGCCGGATAAACTTCCGCTGGCGGCACGCAAGGCCGGTTTCGAGGAAATCTACCTGCCTTTTCAGGCAGACACCGCCGGGCGTGAAGCTCAGCGCTGCCTCACATGCGGCGAGCATAGCGTGTGCGAATGGACCTGCCCGCTGCATAACCATATTCCCCAGTGGATCGAGCGGGTTAAAGCGGGCGATATCGCAGGCGCGGTCGAGCTTTCGCATCAGACCAATTGCCTGCCGGAAGTGACCGGTCGCGTTTGCCCGCAGGACAGGCTCTGCGAAGGCGCGTGCACCCTGCGCGATGAGTATGGCGCGGTGACTATCGGTAATATCGAGCGATACATTTCCGACCAGGCGCTGGCGCAGGGCTGGCGACCGGATCTTGGGCATATTCAGCCGCTGGATAAACGCGTTGCTATCATTGGCGCGGGACCGGCGGGCCTGGCCTGCGCAGACGTGCTTGCCCGCCACGGCGTCAGCACCACCGTTTTTGACCGCCACCCGGAAATCGGCGGCCTGCTGACCTTTGGTATCCCGGCCTTTAAGCTGGACAAGTCGCTTCTGGCGCGCCGTCGGGAAATCTTCAGCGCCATGGGCATTCGTTTTGAGCTGAACAGCGAGATTGGTAAAGATATTGCCCTCAAACAGCTGCTGGCAGAGTACGACGCGGTGTTTGTCGGCGTCGGGACGTATCGCTCGATGAAGGCCAACCTGCCCAATGAAGACGCCGCCGGGGTGTATGACGCCTTGCCGTTTCTTATCGCGAATACCCGCCAGCTGATGGGCTTGCCGGAAGATGACGCGCAACCCTTTATCAATACGGCCGGGCGCAATGTCGTGGTGCTTGGCGGCGGGGATACGGCGATGGACTGCGTACGCACCGCGCTGCGTCATGGCGCGGGCAAAGTCACCTGCGCGTACCGCCGCGATGAGGCCAATATGCCCGGCTCGAAAAAAGAGGTGAAAAACGCCCGTGATGAAGGGGCGGAATTTGAATTCAATGTGCAGCCGGTCAATATTGAACTGAACGAGAAAGGCGAGGTATGCGGTGTACGGTTTTTGCGAACCCAACTGGGTGAGCCGGATGCGAAAGGGCGTCGCCGCCCGCAGCCTATTACAGGCAGTGAGTTTGTGATGCCAGCTGATGCGGTGATCATGGCTTTTGGTTTTAACCCGCACACCATGCCGTGGCTGGAGAGTGAAGGCGTGCGCGTGGATGACTGGGGGCGGATTGCGGCAAGCGTGGACAGCCCTTACCGTTATCAGACCAGTAACCCGAAAATTTTCGCCGGTGGCGATGCGGTACGCGGCGCCGATCTGGTGGTCACCGCGATGGCAGAAGGGCGCCATGCAGCACAGGGCATCATGGACTGGCTGGGCGTCTCCCTGCCCGATAAACACTAAAGTCCTGGCGACAAAACAGGCTTGCGGGCGTAATATAATGCACAGTTGTAAGCGTTACGGAGCCTGTATGTCGCTGAAAATAAACGTTATAAAAGATAAAATCCTTTCTGAAAATTACTTTATCCTGCGCAATATCACCTACGATCTGACCCGTCAGAATGGGGAAGTTGTGCGCCATAAGCGCGAAGTGTATGACCGGGGAAATGGCGCGACCATTTTGCTCTATAACCGTGAAAAACGCAGCGTGCTGCTGATCCGCCAGTTTCGCATCGCCACCTGGGTGAACGGTAACGAGGAGGGTCTGCTGATAGAGACCTGCGCCGGGCTGCTGGATAACGATGAGCCGGAAGTCTGTATCCGTAAAGAAGCTATCGAAGAGACCGGTTTTCAGGTTGGTGAAGTGCGTAAAGTGTTCGAGCTTTATATGTCACCAGGCGGGGTTACGGAAATTGTGCATTTCTTCGTGGCTGAATACAGCGAAGCGCAGCGGGCAAATAACGGCGGCGGCGTGGAGGATGAAGATATCGAAGTGCTGGAGCTGCCCTTTGAACAGGCGATAGCGATGATGAAACGCGGGGAGATACGCGACGGCAAGGCCGTGATTTTGCTGCAATACCTGCAAACGTCTGGTCTAATGGACTGAATTTTAAAGATTATTAACCTGCATTTTACATGTATCTATCCGATAAATCTTATTGAGTCAGCAACGCCGGAGATAGAACATACGCGATCTCAGCGTCTCTACTTCCGGGGTTGTGACTGCCATGCGTTATCGCCGCGTCTTTGCTTTGTTTGTCGGTCTTGTTACCGCACCGTTGCTGTGGGCGGCACCTGCACAAAAAACGTTCTCTGACTGGCAAGTCACCTGTAATAACCAAAATTTCTGCGTGACGCGCAATATTGGCGAACACCAGGGTCTGGTGATGACGCTGACCCGTAGCGCAGGCGCGCGAACCGCCGCGTCACTGCGTATCGATTTAGGCAGCAAATCGCGCCCGCCGGTAAAAGACCCGCCCATCGCCACGCGTTTGTTACTCGACGGCCAGCCTCTGCTGCCGGAAGGTGAGCACTGGCAAATCACCGCATGGCACATGATGACCGATGACCCTGAGGTTATCACCGCGTTTTTAAAAACCATCGAGCACGGGCAGGCCATTACCTTACAGGACGGTCAGCAAAGCATTTCGCTTAGCGGGCTGCAAGGGGCGCTGCTGTTTATTGATGCTCAACAAAAGCGGCTGGGCAGCGAAACAGCATGGGTCAAAAAAGGTGACGAGCCGCCGCTGAGCGTGCCGCCAGCGCCTGCACTAAAAGAGGTGGCGCTGGTGAATCCGACACCGACGCCGCTGACCACGGAGGAGCTAAACGCTCTGCTGGATTACGCGAACTGGCGGTTGAATAACAGCCAGTGTTCACTCGATCCGATGCGCCGTGAGGTGCGCGTAACGGCGCTGACCGATGATAAAGCGTTACTGATAATTGATTGTGAGCAGGGCGCGTATAACACCGTGGATCTGGCCTGGCTGGTATCGCGGGAAAAACCACTCTCCTCGCGGCCTGTGCGGCTACGCTTGCCGTTTACGCCGGACAATGGCAACGATGAGATGGAGCTGATGAACCCGGTGTTTGATGAGAAAACGCGTGAGCTGACAACGCTCAGCAAAGGGCGTGCTCTGGCCGATTGCGGGATTTCCACCCGCTGGCGTTTTGACGGCCAGCGCTTTCGCCTGGTGCGCTATGCCCAGGAGCCAACCTGCGATAACTGGCACGGCCCGGAAGCCTGGCCGACGCTTTGGGTCACGCGCTAAGCAAAAAAATCCCCGACCTTCGCCGGGGACTAAACCTTTATTTCGCTGATTGCGTACGACGGAGTACCGCTTTGGCTTTTTCCACCACGTTCTCAACGGTAAAGCCGAAGTACGGGAACAGTTTTTCCGCCGGGGCGGACTCACCATAACCGGTCATACCGACAATGGCCCCTTTCAGGCCGACATATTTATACCAGTAATCGGCGATCCCGGCCTCCACCGCTACGCGCGCGTTCACGTCAGACGGCAGCACCGACTCACGCCACGCCTCGTCCTGCGCATCAAAAATATCGGTAGACGGCAGCGACACCACGCGCACTTTATGCCCTTCGCCACGCAACTGATCCGCTGCTTTTACGGTGATCTCCATTTCTGAACCGGTGGCTATCAGGATGATATCCGGCGTGCCGTCGCAATCTTTCAGGATGTAGCCACCGCGCGCGATAGCTTTAACCTGCTCCGGGGTGCGATCCATCTGCGCCAGGTTCTGGCGTGAGAGGATCAGCGCCGTCGGGCCATTGTGCCGCTCAACGGCCAGCTTCCAGCCCACCGCCGCTTCGACCTGATCGCACGGGCGCCAGGTGCTGAAGTTTGGCGTCAGGCGCAGGCTGGCAAGCTGCTCGACCGCCTGGTGGGTCGGGCCATCCTCGCCCAGACCGATTGAATCATGGGTGTAGACCATAATTTGCCGCGCTTTCATCAGCGCTGCCATCCGCGCCGCGTTGCGGGCGTACTCAACAAACATCAGGAAGGTGGCGGTATACGGCACAAAGCCGCCGTGATGGGCGATACCATTCGCAATGGCGGTCATACCAAACTCGCGCACGCCGTAATGGATGTAGTTCCCCGCCGGATCTTCTTTGAGCGATTTGGAGCCAGACCAGATGGTCAGGTTGCTGGGGGCCAGATCCGCAGAGCCGCCGAGCAGTTCCGGCAATACCGGGCCGTAGGTGTTCAGCGTGTTCTGCGAGGCTTTGCGCGTGGCAATTTTTGCCGGATTCGCCTGCAAATTGTTGATCCACTCGCTGGTGATGCTCTCCCAGGACTCCGGCAGGCCGCCGCTCATGCGCCGCGTAAACTCTGCCGCCAGCTCCGGGTAAGCTTTGCTCCAGGCGTTGAATTTTTCATTCCACGCGTGCTGGGCTTTTGCGCCGCGCTCGCGGGCATCCCATGCCTGGTAAATCTCTTTGGGGATCTCAAAGGCTGCATGTTTCCAGCCCAGTTTCTGCCGGGTAAGCGCCACTTCTTCTTCGCCGAGCGCCGCGCCGTGCGACTCCTCTTTCCCGGCTTTGTTCGGTGAGCCAAAACCAATCACCGTGCGGCAGATAATCAGCGACGGTTTATCTTTCACGCTTTGCGCTTCGAGAATGGCTTTTTTCACTGCTTCCGGCGAATGGCCGTCAACTTCGCTAATCACATGCCAGTGGTACGCTTCAAAACGTTTGGCGGTATCGTCCGTAAACCAGCCTTCGGTTTCTCCGTCGATAGAGATGCCGTTATGGTCATAAAAACCGATCAGTTTGCCCAGGCCCAGCGTGCCCGCCAGCGAGCAGACCTCGTGGGAGATGCCTTCCATCAGACAGCCGTCGCCCATAAAGACATAGGTATAGTGGTCGACGATATCGTGACCCGGGCGGTTAAACTGCGCTGCCAGCGTACGCTCGGCAATCGCCAGCCCGACCGCGTTAGCCAGCCCCTGACCGAGCGGCCCGGTGGTGGTTTCCACGCCCGGCGTGTAGCCGATTTCCGGGTGCCCCGGCGTTTTGGAATGAAGCTGGCGGAAATTTTTCAGCTCTTCGAGCGGTAAATCGTAACCGCTCAGATGCAGCAGGCTATAGAGCAGCATCGAGGCGTGACCGTTAGACAGGATAAAACGGTCGCGGTCATACCAGGTCGGGTCGGCCGGGTTGTGCTGTAAAAAATCGTTCCACAGCACTTCAGCGATATCTGCCATCCCCATCGGGGCGCCAGGGTGGCCTGAATTGGCTTTTTGCACCGCGTCCATACTCAGGGCGCGAATAGCGTTGGCAAGCTCGGTACGAGACATAGTTCACTCCGTGGCAAAGGGTTAAAATTTGGCGGCAATCAGATCTTCGAGTTTGCGTTGGTCAACGGCGAACTGGCGAATGCCATCTGCCAGTTTCTCGACGGCCATTGGGTCCTGGTTGTGCTCCCAGCGAAACTCCGCTTCGGTCATCGGCGCCGGGCGGTGGAAAGACTGGCCCGGCGGCACCAGTTTGCGCTCAACGGTGCCTTCTTGCTCCTGCAACTCTTTTAGCAGCGCCGGGGAGATAGTCAGACGATCGCAGCCTGCCAGTGCGAGGATCTGCTCGGTGCGACGGAAGCTCGCGCCCATCACAATGGTTTCATAGCGGTGTTGCTTGAAGTAGTCGTAGATATTGCGCACGGATTTCACGCCGGGATCTTCATCAACCACATACGGGTCCAGGGGTTTACGGTCGTTATACCAGTCGTAAATACGCCCGACGAATGGTGAAATCAGAAACACGCCCGCTTCTGCACAGGCACGGGCCTGGGCAAACGAGAAGAGCAGCGTCAGGTTACAGTGAATACCCTCTTTTTCCAGCTCCTCTGCCGCGCGGATACCTTCCCAGGTTGAGGCAAGCTTTATCAGGATGCGTGACTTATCGATACCTTGTTCTTCATACAACTGAACAAGTCGGCGCGCTTTATTAATGCTTTTCTTTTTATCGTAAGAGAGGCGGGCGTCCACTTCGGTTGAAACGCGCCCGGGGATGCTTTTCAGAATTTCCGCACCAAAATTCACCGCTAATTTATCGCAGGCTTGCGCAACTTGTTGCTCCTGGGTTTCACCGCGCGCTTTGCCATAGGCGATGGCGTCTTTAATCAGATGTGCGAAGTGATCGAGCGCGGCGGCTTTCAGCAGCAGGGAGGGGTTAGTGGTGGCATCTTCAGGTTGATAGTGACGAATGGATTCAATATCACCGCTGTCGGCAACGACTGTGGTGAACTGTTTCAGACCGTCTAAGTGATTCATGAAAATAACTCCTTAAAAAGCAGTGTGTTGTCGGAGTGCTTTCGTTCGCACTTTTGTGAGAATGAGAGGCGCATAACAAAAAAGCATAGCAGATAGGTGTTTACCCTGCCGTGAGCAGCTGGTAACGAAGATGTGAGAAAGGCACTACAAATTTGTATATGGAATAACAAGATTTTGGCTATGTTCAAAGTTTGATGAGCAAACAGAGACCATACTGGACGACGCTTTGGGCGCGTTATCACGCTTTATTACTCTGAAAACAACGTGAAAGGAACCATCAAATGGACGACAACTTAAAACAAAGTGCCCTCGATTTTCACGAGTTCCCCCGGCCGGGGAAGATTCAGGTTTCTCCGACTAAACCGCTGGCGACCCAGCGAGACTTGGCACTGGCTTACTCTCCGGGCGTGGCTGCACCTTGCCTTGAGATAGAAAAAGACCCGCTTGCAGCATACAAATACACCGCGCGCGGCAACCTGGTGGCGGTGATTTCAAACGGCACCGCCGTACTTGGCCTTGGCAACATCGGCGCGCTGGCCGGTAAACCGGTAATGGAAGGCAAAGGCGTTTTATTTAAGAAATTTGCCGGTATTGATGTGTTCGATATCGAAGTGGACGAGCAGGACCCGGATAAACTCATTGACGTGGTGGCGGCGCTGGAACCCACGTTTGGCGGTATCAACCTGGAAGATATCAAAGCGCCGGAGTGCTTTTATATCGAAGCGAAGCTGCGCGAGCGCATGAACATTCCGGTGTTCCACGACGATCAGCACGGTACGGCAATCATCAGTACCGCCGCCATCTTAAACGGCCTGCGCGTGGTGGAGAAAAACCTGTCCGATGTGCGCATGGTGGTGTCCGGCGCAGGTGCGGCGGCCATTGCCTGTATGAACCTGCTGGTGGCGCTCGGTATGCAGAAGCACAATATTGTGGTGTGCGACTCGAAAGGCGTTATTTATAAAGGTCGCGAGCCAAATATGGCGCAAACCAAAGCGGAATACGCGGTTGACGATGACGGCAAACGCACGCTGGCAGACGTGGTGGCCGGGGCGGATATCTTCCTCGGCTGCTCTGGGCCAAAAGTGCTGACGCCGGAGATGGTCAAAGAGATGGCGCGCCAGCCGCTGATCCTGGCGCTGGCTAACCCGGAGCCGGAGATCCTGCCCGATCTCGCCAAAGCGGTGCGCCCGGACGCGATTATCTGCACGGGGCGCTCTGACTACCCAAATCAGGTTAATAACGTGCTCTGCTTCCCGTTTATCTTCCGTGGCGCGCTGGATGTGGGTGCCACGGCAATCAATGAAGAGATGAAACTGGCGGCGGTTCACGCCATTGCCGGGCTGGCGCACGCCGAGCAGAGTGAAGTGGTGGCCTCGGCCTATGGCGATCAGGATCTGAGCTTTGGCCCGGATTACCTGATCCCGAAACCGTTCGATCCGCGCCTGATTGTGAAAATCGCGCCAGCGGTGGCGAAGGCTGCGATGGAGTCAGGCGTGGCGACGCGACCCATTGCGGATTTCGATGCCTACATTGATAAGCTCACCGAGTTTGTTTATAAAACCAACCTGTTTATGAAGCCTATCTTCTCGCAGGCGCGCAGTGCGCCGAAGCGCGTCGTACTGGCAGAAGGAGAGGAGCCGCGCGTCCTGCATGCGACCCAGGAACTGGTCACGCTGGGGCTGGCGAAGCCTGTCCTGATTGGCCGTCCGGGTGTTATTGAGATGCGCATCCAGAAACTGGGGCTGCAAATCCGTGCCGGTGTGGATTTTGAGATAGTGAATAACGAGTCCGACCCGCGCTTTAAAGAGTACTGGACGGCGTATTTTTCTATTATGAAGCGCCGGGGGATCACCCAGGAGCAGGCGCAGCGCGCGGTTATCAGCAGCACCACGGCGATTGGCGCTATCATGGTGCACCGTGGTGAAGCGGATGCGATGATTTGCGGCACCATTGGTGATTATCAGGAGCATTTTGGCGTACTGCGGGAGATTTTCGGCTATCGCGACAATGTGCACACCGCCGGGGCGATGAACGCGCTGCTGCTGCCAAGCGGCAACACGTTTATCGCTGACACCTACGTTAATGAAGACCCCAGCGCCGAGCAGCTCGCGCAGATAACTATTATGGCGGCGGAAACGGTGCGCCGTTTTGGTATCGAACCACGCGTGGCGCTGCTTTCCCACTCGCAGTTTGGCTCCTCGAACACGCCTGCGGCGGTGAAAATGCGCGATACGCTGGCGCTGGTGCGCCAACAGGCGCCGGATCTGATGATTGATGGGGAAATGCACGGCGATGCGGCGCTTGATGAGAGCATTCGCATGGAGCGTATGCCGGACAGCACGCTGAAAGGCGCGGCGAATATTTTAATTATGCCTAACGTCGAAGCGGCGCGTATCAGCTACAATCTGCTGCGCGTTTCCAGCTCCGAAGGCGTTACCGTCGGGCCGGTGCTGATGGGTGTTGCCAAACCGGTGCATGTGCTCACCCCTATCGCCTCCGTTCGCCGTATCGTCAATATGGTAGCGCTGGCGGTAGTGGAAGCGCAAACCCAGCCGTTATAAACCGTCTGGCCGGGGAAACCCGGCCAGCATCTACACCCAGTCACGCACCTTGATAAACTCGCTCAGCGCCGCTTCCGGGCTGCCCCCGGCGGGCTGGTAGTTGTATTCCCAGCGCACCAGCGGCGGCATCGACATCAAAATCGACTCGGTGCGCCCGCCGGTTTGCAAACCAAACAGCGTGCCGCGATCCCAGACTAAGTTAAACTCCACGTAGCGCCCGCGGCGATAGAGCTGGAATTCGCGCTCGCGCTCGCCCCACGGGGTGGCTTTGCGCCGCTCGACAATTGGCAGATACGCGTCGATAAAACCGTTGCCCACCGCCTGCATAAATGCAAAGCAGCTATCAAAGTCCGGCGTATTCAGATCGTCAAAAAACAGCCCGCCGATGCCGCGCTGCTCATCACGGTGCTTAAGGTAAAAATAGTCATCGCACCACTTTTTATAGCGCGGGTAGACCTCTTCACCAAACGGCTGACACAGCGCGCGCGCGGTGCGATGCCAGTGGATGGCATCCTCTTCAAAGCCGTAAAAGGGCGTTAAATCAAAACCGCCGCCGAACCACCACACTGGCTCGGCACCGGGTTTCTCGGCAATAAAAAACCGCACGTTGGCATGGCTTGTCGGCACATAGGGGTTGCGCGGGTGTACCACCAGCGAGACGCCCATCGCTTCAAAGCTGCGGCCTGCCAGCTCCGGGCGGTGCGCCGTGGCCGAGGCAGGCATGGCGTCGCCATGCACGTGGGAAAAATTCACGCCAGCCTGTTCGAACACGCCGCCGTCGCGCAATACGCGGCTGCGCCCGCCGCCGCCTGCCGGGCGTTGCCACTCATCTTCGGTGAAGGCCGCGCCGTCAATCGCCGAAAGCTGGCGGCAGATCTCATCTTGCAGGCTAAGCAGCGCGTTTTTTACCGGCGT
The DNA here is from genome assembly GCF_052220145.1 of Vagococcus sp. WN89Y. NCBI lineage: Bacteria > Bacillati > Bacillota > Bacilli > Lactobacillales > Enterococcaceae > Vagococcus > Vagococcus sp. WN89Y. The sequence goes on from NZ_JBQPOM010000029.1 coordinate 132,777, forward strand.
TACATCGGGTGTTGTCATTAGCGTTTCTTCGTATGGGCTTTGTGATTATCGAACCAGTTAAAATAGCTCAGCACGCCGTCGGCGATAGCACCGGCAATCTTTTGCCGAAACGCAGCGGTGCCAAGCAATTTTTCTTCCGCCGGATTGGTGATAAACGAGGTCTCCACCAGCACCGAGGGGATGGAGGGAGATTTTAGCACCGCAAACGCGGCCTGCTCCGTATGGCGGCTATGCAAACGGTGCACCGGTTTAATCTGCTTAATAATGTGCGAACCCAGCGTCAGGCTATTTTTAATGGTATCGGTTTGTACTAAATCAAACAGCACTTGTTGCAGCAGATGGTCTTTGTCGCGTACTTTTTTGCCCGCAACGTCATCGGCGGCGTTTTCCCGCTCCGAGAGATATTTTGCCATCGCGCTACTTGCGCCACGGTTGGAGAGAGCAAACACCGACGCGCCTGCCGCATTTGGGTTGGTAAAACCATCAGCATGGATAGACATAAACAGATCCGCGCCGTGCTGATGGGCGATTTCTATGCGGTCATACAGCGGAATAAAGGTGTCGTCGCTGCGCGTCAGGCGGGCGTCAATACCTTTTGCCCGCAGCTTTGCGCGAACAATTTTGGCCACCGCCAGCACCACATGCTTCTCTTTTGATCCGCGCTGGCCAATGGCGCCGCTGTCGATGCCGCCGTGGCCAGGATCAAGCATTACGATGCGCCTGGCGCCGGCTTTTTTGGCTTTGGGTTTACTGTGCCCGGTGGTGGTTTTTAATGCTGGCTCGTCTTTCGCGATTGCACGAGACATGCCGGATAATGTCAGGGCGGCAAGGCCCGCTTTCAAAACCTGACGGCGCGATGTGAGTATTTTTAATGGTTTAAAGGTGCTCATACAGCCTGAATCGTGTTATCGATGGAACCTGATGTTATATCGTACAGTGTTCGCCGTTGCGACTGTACGCTTGAATTATTGTTTTACTTTTCATTTCAATGCGTGACAGAGTGATAGTATGCCATTTTTCAGCACAAATGACGCTGCTTATTGGCTAAGGCGGCGCTACACGCCATAATCCCTGTTTTGATGACCAAAAGGTGGGAAATACCATGGAGATACGCGTTTTTCGCCAGGAAGATTTCGAAGAAGTGATCACCCTGTGGGAGCGCTGTGATCTGCTGCGTCCATGGAATGATCCTGAAATGGATATCGAACGCAAAGTGAACCACGATGTGAGCCTGTTTTTGGTGGCTGAAGTGGCCGGTGAGGTCGTGGGGACGGTGATGGGCGGCTATGATGGACACCGCGGCTCCGCTTACTATCTGGGCGTGCACCCGGATTTTCGCGGGCGCGGCATCGCCAATGCGCTGCTCAGTCGGCTGGAGAAAAAGCTGATTGCCAGAGGCTGCCCGAAGCTGCAAATCATGGTGCGCGAAGATAACGATATGGTCATCGGTATGTATGAGCGCCTGGGGTATGAGCAGTCTGACGTGCTGGTGCTGGGTAAACGGCTTATCGAAGATGAAGAGTACTGAACTGTTTGCGTTTGCCGCACTCCAACAGGCGTTAAATGAACAAGAAAGGAACTGTGCATGAAATCCCTGCGTCTCTTTGTCTGTGCGCTGCCGCTGGCGTTAAGCGGCTGTTCAACGCTCTCAGCGGTCAACTGGTCGTCGGCCAATCCGTGGAACTGGTTTGGTTCGTCGGCTGAAGTGAGCGAGCGCGGTGTGGGTGATATCACCGCCAGTACGCCGCTTAATGAGCAGGCGATCAACGATGCGCTGGACGGCGACTATCGCCTGCGTAGCGGCATGAAAACTGAAAAAGGCGCTATCGTGCGCTATTTCGAAGCGTTAAATGACGACAAGCTGGCGCTGGTAATTACTGGTGAAAATGGAACCGTCAGCCGTATTGATGTGCTGGATGATGCTATCGCCACCGACGGCGGCGTGAAAATCGGTACGCCGTTTAGCGAACTTTACGACAAAGCCTTTGGCAACTGCGTGAAAGGTACGGGCGACGACAGCGAAGGCGTGGAGTGCAAAGCGCCGGGCAGTCAGCACATTAGCTATGTGTTTAGCGGCGAGTGGAGCGGGCCTGAAGGGCTAATGCCTGCCGACGACGCGCTGAAAAACTGGACAGTGCGCAAGCTTATCTGGCGTCGTTAAGTTGATCAGAACAATCTGAATCTGGGCAAAAAACAGGTACAATGCTTCCCTTTACAGCCACGGTGATGTGGCGTGTTTTCTTAAGGAGGAGCAATGTCCCAGGTTCAGAGTGGCATTTTGCCAGAGCATTGCCGTGCGGCGATTTGGATCGAAGCCAGCGTCAAAGGGGACAGCGATGCCCTGCGCGCGGGCAGCCGGGCGTTTGCCGATAAACTGGCAGGCTTTCAGGCGGCGTTTCCTGATGCGCACCTCGGCGCGGTGGTGGCGTTTGGTCACACCGTCTGGCGTACGCTAAGCGGCGGTGAAGGCGCCGACGAGCTAAAAGAGTATCCTGCCTACGGTAAAGGCCTGGCCCCGGCCACGCAGCATGATGTGCTTATCCATATTCTTTCCCTGCGCCATGACGTGAACTTCTCTGTGGCGCAGGCCGCGCTGGCAGCCTTTGGCGATGCGCTGGAGGTCAACGAGGAGACCCACGGTTTTCGTTGGGTGGAAGAGCGCGATCTCAGCGGCTTTATTGACGGTACGGAAAACCCGGCGGGTGAAGAGGAGCGGCGCAAGGTCGCTGTTATTCAGGACGGTATCGATGCGGGCGGCAGCTACGTGATGGTCCAGCGCTGGGAACATAACCTGCGCCAGCTCAACCGTATGAGCGTGAGCGAGCAGGAGATGATGATTGGCCGCACTAAAGAGGCCAACGAAGAGATTGATGGCGACCTGCGCCCGCAAACCTCTCATCTGACCCGTGTTGATTTGAAAGAGGACGGCAAGGGGCTGAAAATTGTCCGCCAGAGTCTGCCTTACGGCACTGCCAGCGGCACCCACGGTCTCTACTTCTGCGCCTATTGCGCGCGCCTGTACAATATTGAGCAGCAACTGCTGAGTATGTTTGGCGATACCGACGGCAAACGCGACGCGATGTTACGTTTCACCCGCCCGGTGACCGGCGGATATTACTTTGCGCCGTCGCTGGACAGGTTACTGAATCTCTAAGCGGTTTCCGCTGCCGGGCGTGTTTTCCGCGCCCGGCGTCTTAGACTCCTTTCTTATTCCAAATCACCAAATGGTATATAAAACCGTTACTGCTTTCCCACCCGTTATAAATAAACTGAAGGCTAAAGAGTCATCAGCTTATAAGGGTGCGCAATGGCCAAAAATATACTGAAAAAAGGATCTCTGGCGCTGGCGGTGTTAACGCTGTGGGCGGCGCAGGCACAGGCAACGGAACTGCTCAACAGTTCCTATGATGTGTCGCGCGAGCTGTTCGCCGCCCTTAACACGCCGTTTGAGCAGAAGTGGGCAAAAGATAACGGCGGCGACACGCTGACTATCAAACAGTCCCATGCGGGTTCCTCCAAACAGGCGCTGGCGATTTTGCAGGGCCTGAAAGCCGACGTGGTGACTTACAATCAGGTCACCGACGTGCAGATCCTGCACGACAAAGGCAAACTTATCCCGGCGGACTGGCAAAGCCGTCTGCCCAACAACAGCTCACCGTTCTACTCAACGATGGCGTTTCTGGTGCGTAAAGGTAACCCGAAGGGAATTCACGACTGGAACGATCTGGCGCGTTCTGACGTAAAGCTTATCTTCCCGAATCCAAAAACATCCGGTAATGCGCGCTACACCTTCCTTGCGGCCTGGGGCGCGGCGGATCAGACGAATCAAGGCGATAAAGCCAAAACCGAACAGTTTATGACGCGGTTTTTGAAAAACGTCGAAGTGTTCGATACCGGCGGGCGCGGTGCGACGACCACCTTTGTTGAGCGCGGGCTGGGCGATGTGCTTATCTCTTTTGAATCTGAGGTGAACACCATCCGCAAACAGTACGAAGCGCAGGGCTTTGAAGTCGTCGTGCCGAAGGTCAATATCCTGGCGGAATTCCCGGTAGCGTGGGTGGATAAAAACGTGAAAGCCAACGGCACAGAGAAGGCGGCGAAAGCCTACCTGAACTGGCTCTACAGCCCGCAGGCGCAGAGCATTATCACAGATTACTACTACCGTGTGAATGACCCGCAAGTGATGGCAAAACTGAGCGATAAATTCCCGCAAACTACGCTGTTTCGCGTGGAAGATAAATTCGGCAGCTGGCCTGAGGTGATGAAAACCTATTTTACCAGCGGCGGCGAGCTGGATAAGTTACTGGCGGCGGGGCGTAAGTAATGTTCGCAGGATCGAAACGCGTCCTGCCCGGCTTTGGCTTAAGCCTCGGCAGCAGCTTGTTTTTTGTCTGCCTGATATTGCTGCTGCCGCTGAGCGCGCTGGTGATGCAACTGGCGCAAATGAGCTGGGCGCAGTACTGGGAGGTGGTCACTAACCCGCAGGTGGTGGCGGCGTATAAAGTGACCCTGCTCTCGGCGTTTGTCGCCTCGGTGTTTAACGGGGTGTTTGGCCTGCTGATGGCCTGGATCCTGACCCGTTACCGTTTTCCTGGCCGCACGCTACTGGATGCATTAATGGATTTGCCCTTCGCGCTGCCCACGGCGGTGGCGGGGCTGACGCTGGCCTCTCTTTTCTCCGTCAACGGTTTTTACGGCGAGTGGCTGGCGAAGCTGGATATCAAAGTCACCTATACCTGGTTGGGTATCGCGGTGGCGATGGCGTTTACCAGCATCCCGTTTGTGGTGCGCACCGTGCAACCGGTGCTTGAGGAGCTGGGGCCGGAGTACGAAGAAGCGGCAGAAACGCTGGGCGCGACCCGCTGGCAGAGCTTTCGCAAAGTGGTGCTGCCGGAGCTGTCACCGGCGCTGATGGCGGGCGTGGCGCTCTCTTTTACCCGCAGCCTTGGTGAGTTCGGCGCGGTTATCTTTATCGCCGGGAATATTGCGTGGAAGACAGAAGTCACCTCGCTGATGATTTTTGTGCGTTTGCAGGAGTTTGACTATCCCGCCGCCAGCGCTATTGCTTCGGTTATCCTTGCGGCGTCGCTGCTGCTGCTCTTTTCCATCAACACCTTGCAAAGTCGCTTTGGCCAGCGTGTGGTAGGTCACTAATGGCGGAAATTACGGATTTGAAACGCTACGACAGGCCTCAGGTGAACTGGGGGAAATGGTTTTTGATAGGCACGGGCATCATTTTGTCCGCGTTTATCCTCATCGTGCCGATGGTGTATATCTTCGTGCAGGCGTTCAGTAAAGGACTGCTGCCGGTGCTGCAAAACCTGGCAGATGCCGACATGCTGCATGCCATCTGGCTGACGGTACTGATTGCGCTGATAAGCGTGCCGGTAAACCTGTTGTTCGGTACGCTGCTCGCCTGGCTGGTGACGCGCTTTAACTTCCCTGGCCGCCAGCTACTGCTGACGCTGCTGGATATTCCTTTTGCCGTGTCGCCAGTGGTCGCGGGCCTTGTTTACCTGCTCTTTTATGGCTCCAATGGCCCGCTCGGCGGCTGGCTGGATGCGCATAATCTGCAAATTATGTTTGCCTGGCCGGGAATGGTGCTGGTGACGATTTTCGTGACGTGCCCGTTCGTGGTGCGCGAGCTGGTACCGGTGATGCTCAGCCAGGGAAGCCAGGAAGATGAAGCTGCCATTTTGCTTGGCGCGTCCGGCTGGCAAATGTTCAAACGCGTGACCCTGCCAAATATTCGCTGGGCGTTGCTTTATGGCGTGGTGCTAACTAACGCCCGCGCGATTGGCGAGTTTGGCGCAGTCTCAGTGGTCTCCGGCTCGATTCGCGGCGAAACGCTGTCGCTGCCGCTGCAAATTGAATTACTGGAACAGGATTACAACACGGTCGGTTCCTTTACCGCTGCGGCCCTGCTCACGCTGATGGCTATTTTGACCCTGTTTTTAAAGAGTGCGTTGCAGTGGCGTCTGAACAATCAGGAAAAACGCCTGCAACAGGAGGGAAATCATGAGCATTGAAATTGCGAACATTAAGAAGTCTTTTGGCCGTACCCAGGTGCTGAATGATATCTCGCTGGACATTCCTTCCGGGCAAATGGTGGCGCTGCTGGGGCCGTCCGGCTCCGGGAAAACCACGCTGCTGCGTATTATCGCCGGTCTTGAGCACCAGACCAGCGGGCGCATTCGTTTTCACGGCACGGATGTCAGCCGCCTGCATGCGCGCGAGCGCCGCGTCGGTTTTGTCTTCCAGCACTATGCGCTGTTTCGCCATATGTCGGTGTTCGATAACATCGCCTTTGGTCTGACGGTCCTGCCTAAGCGCGAGCGGCCAAACGCTGTGGCGATCAAAGCCAAAGTCACCCAGCTGCTTGAGATGGTGCAATTGTCCCATCTGGCCGCGCGTTTTCCTGCGCAGCTTTCCGGCGGGCAGAAACAGCGTGTTGCGCTGGCGCGCGCGCTGGCGGTTGAGCCGCAAATTCTTCTGCTGGATGAACCCTTTGGCGCGCTGGACGCGCAGGTGCGTAAAGAGCTACGCCGCTGGCTGCGCCAGTTGCATGAAGAGTTAAAATTCACCAGCGTGTTCGTCACCCACGATCAGGAAGAGGCCACCGAGGTTGCCGACCGGGTGGTGGTGATGAGCCAGGGGAATATTGAGCAGGCGGATGCGCCGGACCGGGTGTGGCGTGAACCGGCGACGCGATTCGTGCTGGAGTTTATGGGCGAGGTCAACCGCTTGCAGGCGACTATCAGCGGCGGGCAGTTCCACGTTGGCGCGCACCGCTGGCCGCTGGGCTACACGCCCGCTTTCCAGGGAGACGTGGATCTCTTTTTGCGCCCGTGGGAGATAGATGTCAGCCGCCGCACCAGCCTGGACTCGCCGCTGCCGGTGCAGGTGCTGGAAGCCAGCCCGAAAGGGCACTATACCCAGCTGGTGGTGCAGCCGCTGGGCTGGAGCCAACAGCCTTTAACCGTGGTGATGCGCGACGAGCTGCCGCCAACGCGCGGCGAGCGGTTATTTGTCGGTTTACAAAACGCCCGGCTGTATAATGGCAACGAGCGCATTGTCCCCCGTGAGGCGCTTGCCCTGGCGCAAACTGCCTGATAGGTTAATCGCACGTGGTTTAGCCGGGGGCGCTATGCTTGCCCGGCCTGTATGCCCGGAAGCATCACGCGACCGGGTTTTTTATTGGACACTGCTCGTGAATACACTTGAACACACCATCGGCAATACGCCGCTGGTCAAACTACAGCGCCTGACGCCGGGCCTGGGTAGCGAAATTTGGGTCAAACTGGAAGGCAATAATCCGGCAGGATCGGTGAAAGACCGTGCTGCGCTGTCAATGATTGCACAGGCGGAAAAGCGCGGAGAGATCAAACCGGGCGATGTGCTGATTGAGGCCACCAGCGGCAATACCGGTATCGCGCTGGCGATGATTGCCGCGCTGAAAGGCTACCGCATGAAATTGCTGATGCCGGACAATATGAGCCAGGAGCGTCGGGCGGCCATGCGGGCCTATGGCGCTGAGCTTATCCTCGTCACAAAAGAGCAGGGGATGGAAGGCGCGCGCGATCTGGCCGCATCAATGGCGGCGCGCGGCGAAGGGAAGCTGCTCGACCAGTTCAACAATCCTGATAACCCTTACGCACACTACACCACCACCGGGCCGGAAATCTGGCAACAGACCGAAGGGCGCATGACGCATTTTGTCTCCAGCATGGGCACCACCGGCACCATCACCGGCGTGTCGCGCTTTCTGCGTGAGCAGGATAAGCACGTCACTATCGTCGGGCTGCAACCGGAAGAGGGCAGCAGCATTCCGGGTATTCGCCGCTGGCCTGCGGCGTATATGCCGGGTATTTATAACGCTGATTTGGTGGATGAAGTGCTGGATATTCACCAGCGTGATGCGGAAAATACCATGCGTGCGCTGGCGGTGCAGGAAGGTATTTTTTGCGGTGTCAGTTCGGGGGGCGCGGTCGCCGGAGCGTTACGCGTGGCGAAAGCGAATCCCGGCGCGGTCGTTGTCGCGATTATCTGCGATCGGGGCGATCGCTATCTGTCCACCGGCGTGTTTGGTGAAGAGAGTTATTCGCAGGGCGCGGGCATTTAACCCGTACAAGGAGAGACAATGGAGATGATCCTGTTCAGGGATAAAACCCGGGCGCAGCAGGCGGATATCGTCGCTGTGCAGTCGCAAGTCGTCTATGGCAGCGTAGGTAACAGTATCGCGGTGCCAAACATTCGCCAGCATCACCTGAATGTGCTGGCCGTACCGACGGTGTTGTTCAGCAATACGCCGCATTACGACACCTTTTATGGCGGCGTGATCCCGGATGAGTGGTTTAGCGGCTACCTGAGGGCGCTGGAAGAGCGTGACGTGCTGCGTAGTGTTAAGGCGGTGACGACAGGTTATATGGGCAGCGCCAGCCAGATAGAACTGCTGGCGCAGTGGCTGGGGCGGCTTCGCGAGCAGCATCCGCAGCTGGTGATATTAGTTGACCCGGTGATTGGCGACACGGATAGCGGTATCTATGTCAAACCGGAAATTCCTGCAGCTTATCGCGAGCATCTGTTGCCGCTGGCGCAGGGGATCACACCGAATGTATTCGAACTGGAAATTTTAAGCGGTAAACCGTGCCGCGACCTGCAAAGCGCAATTAGCGCGGCGCAGGGGTTGCTGTCTGAGACGCTGCACTGGGTAGCTATCACCAGTGCGCCGGTGGAGCCAAAAGACGAGGAAATCCATGTGGTGCTGGTAACGGCAGACGCCGTAACCGTTAGCGGTTATCCGCGCGTGGCAACGGAGCTGAAAGGCACCGGCGACTTGTTTTGTTCGGAGCTGGCAAGCGGCATTGTTCAGGATAAAGGGCTGGATGAGGCGATACGCGCAGCCGGAGAGCGGGTGGTTAAGGTGATGGGGTACACGCAGGAACTGGGCTATGACGAGCTAATTTTACCGCCTGCCTGATATAAAAATGGCGCCGGAGGGCGCCATTTTTGTAGAGCAAATGTCTTACTTCTTGATACGGATAACCGGGGTTTCACCAACGGTTACGCTACCAGACAGTTTGATCAGCTCTTTGATCTCGTCCATGTTGGAGATAACAACCGGCGTCAGCGTGGACTTGGCTTTCTCTTCCAGCAGCGGCAGATCGAATTCGATTACCGGATCGCCAACTTTTACACGCTGGCCTTCTTCTGCGATGCGCTTGAAACCTTCGCCTTTCAGTTCAACGGTGTCGATACCGAAGTGAACGAACAGCTCAATGCCGCTATCTGATTCGATAGAGAAGGCATGGTTAGTTTCAAAGATTTTGCCGATCGTGCCGTCAACTGGCGCTACCATTTTGTTGCCAGTTGGTTTGATGGCGATGCCATCACCAACAATTTTCTCAGCGAACACAACATCAGGTACATCTTCAATGTCGACGATTTCGCCAGAAAGTGGGGCAATGATCTCAACGGTTCCAGTGTCTTTTTTATCATCAGAAACCAGAGATTTCAGTTTATCGAACAAACCCATGATCTTCTCCTAAGCAGTAATTTGGGCCGCATCTCGTGGATTAGCAGATTGTTTTTTCTTCAATGAACTTGTTAACCAGCGTCATTAACTCGTCCGTTGTCGGTTGAGCAAGAGCCTGCTCTGCTAACACCTTCGCATCTTCGAAGTTCGTATTACGGATAATCTTCTTAATGCGCGGGATAGAAATGGCACTCATACTGAATTCATCCAGACCCATCCCCAGCAACAGAAGTGTAGCACGTTCGTCGCCAGCAAGCTCACCACACATGCCAGTCCATTTGCCTTCCGCATGAGAAGCATCAATTACTTGCTTAATCAGGTTGAGTACCGATGGCGACATTGGCTGGTAAAGATGTGAAATCATATCATTACCACGGTCAACTGCCAGGGTGTACTGCGTTAAATCATTGGTGCCGATACTGAAGAAATCAACTTCTTTGGCCAGATGACGAGCAATCGTCGCGGCGGCCGGGGTTTCGACCATCACGCCAATTTCAATTGACTCATCAAACGCTTTGCCTTCATTGCGCAGTTCCTGCTTATAGCCTTCGATCTCTTTTTTCAGCGCACGCACTTCTTCAACAGAGATGATCATCGGGAACATAATACGCAGTTTGCCGAAAGCGGAAGCGCGCAGGATGGCGCGAACCTGATCGCGCAGGATCTCTTTGCGATCCATGGCGATACGAATCGCGCGCCAGCCGAGGAACGGGTTCTCTTCTTTCGGGAAATTCATGTACGGCAGCTCTTTGTCGCCGCCAATGTCCATGGTTCGTACGATCACGGCCTGAGCGCCGCAGGCTTCAGCGACGGCTTTATAAGCCTCAAACTGCTCTTCTTCGGTCGGCAGCGCGTCGCGATCCATAAACAAAAATTCGGTACGGTAAAGACCAACACCTTCAGCGCCATTGCGCTCTGCGCCCGCAACATCGCGCACGGTACCGATGTTGGCGCACACTTCTACCTGGTGGCCATCAAGCGTGATTGCCGGCAAATCTTTCAGTTTCGCCAGTTCCGCTTTCTCTTCGGCAACCTGGGTTTGTACTTTACGCAGCGATTCGATAACGTCGTCGCTCGGGTTAACGTACACTTTGTTGTTAACCGCATCGAGGATCAGATAGTCGCCGTTTTTCACCTGCTGCGTCACGCTGCCGGTGCCAACGATGGCAGGCAGCTCAAGGGAGCGCGCCATGATGGATGTGTGGGAGGTACGACCACCGATATCGGTGATAAAGCCCAGCACTTTTTTCAGATTTAGCTGTGCAGTTTCTGAAGGCGTCAAATCCGCTGCCACCAGAATCACTTCTTCCTGAATCGCGCTCAGGTCGATGATGGGCATACCCAGAATGTTGCGCAGCAGGCGTTTACCGATGTCACGCACGTCGGCCGCGCGCTCTTTCAGGTATTCATCGTCCAGCTCTTCCAGGGCGGATGCCTGACCTTCGATAACTTCATGCGCTGCCGCGTCGGCAGTCATGTTCTTATCTTTAATCAGGGCTATGATTTCCTGCTCCAGCTCCTCATCTTCGAGCAGCATGATGTGCCCTTCAAAGATGGCTTCTTTTTCTTCGCCGAAAGTTTCACCCGCTTTTGTTTTGATCGCTTCAAGCTGTGCCGATGCCATGGCACGACCGCTCAGGAAACGCTCAACTTCCTGGTCAACCTTATCGGCAGAAATTTTTTTCCGGTCGATGACGATCTCGTCTTCTTTCAGCAGCAGTGCTTTGCCGAAAGCGATACCCGGGGATGCTAAAATGCCTGAAATCATAACCCTACCTTTACATGTGACTGATTTGGAAAAGAACTCGCAAAACTTACTCGAGTTCAGCCATCAGTTTTACCAAATGCTCAACTGCTTTTTGTTCATCTTCGCCTTCGGCGGTCAGAGTCACAACGGTACCCTGAGTCAGGCCCAGAGTTTGCAGTTTGAACAGGCTTTTTGCACTAGCGCTTTTGCCGTTGGAAGTCACAGTGATCTCAGACGTGAAGCCTTTTGCTTCTTTAACAAACTGAGCAGCAGGGCGGGTGTGCAGACCGTTCGGAGCGGTAATGGTAACTTCTTGCTGGAACATTGTATTTCCCCAACTTATAGGTTTAGTGTTGTGGAACTAAAGTCTAGCCTGGAGGCATGACTTTAGCCTGTATCGTTAGCGCCGGCGCAACGGAATACGGGCAGAAGGTGGCTGATGCAATCCGCTGCAGGCGCTTCTGGCCGCTGACGTTTCACTCGTCATTAAACATTATGCCGCGAAAGACAGAATTGAACCAAATCATAAAATCGATTCAGCACGATGAAAACTGACTTCGATTAATTTCGCGCTTCAAAATAAAGTGATGGTTAAATACCAGACCCGAAGGTTCCAGGCAATGCCAGGTGGGGTGAAAATTTGATATATGCCACAAAAAAGCACCCCAACGGGTGCTTTTTTGCGCTGTTTTAACAATCTGGCATCACTGTTGCAATTCTTTTTCAGTGAACAGATCCGCAAATAGCGCGGTGCTCAAATAACGCTCGCCGGAAGAGGGTAGGATAACCACAATATTTTTATTGGTAAAGGCCTCATCTTCCTGCAGCTTCAACGCAGCGGCAACCGCCGCCCCGGATGAGATACCTGCAAGAATGCCCTCTTCTTCCATCAGGCGACGCGCGTTGCTGATGGCTTCCTCATTGGTGATGGTCACCACTTTATCAATCAGCTTCAAGTCCAGGTTACCCGGAATGAAGCCAGCGCCGATGCCCTGGATTTTGTGCGGCCCGGGTTTCAGCTCTTCGCCAGCCAGCGCCTGGGTGATAACCGGAGAATCGGTTGGCTCGACCGCCACCGTAATCAAATCGGATTTGCCTTTGGTGTTTTTAATAAAACGCGTCACGCCGGTCAGCGTACCGCCGGTTCCCACGCCAGAGATAAACACATCCACCTGACCGTCGGTATCTTCCCAAATTTCCGGGCCGGTGGTCTTCTCGTGGATTTCCGGGTTAGCCGGGTTACTGAACTGCTGAAGGAGAAGATATTTTGCCGGATCGCTGGCAACAATTTCTTCCGCTTTCTGGATAGCGCCTTTCATGCCTTTCGCGCCTTCGGTCAGCACCAGGTTTGCGCCCAGCGCTTTGAGCAGCTTACGACGCTCAATACTCATGGTTTCCGGCATGGTCAGCGTCAGTTTATAGCCGCGTGCAGCAGCGACATACGCCAGCGCGATACCGGTGTTGCCGCTGGTCGGTTCAACCAGTTCAACACCCGGTTTAAGTACGCCGCGTTTTTCGGCATCCCAAATCATATTGGCACCGATACGGCATTTTACGCTGAAGCTTGGGTTGCGGGACTCGACCTTCGCCAGGATGCGTCCGTTACCGATGCGGTTCAGTCGAACCAGCGGCGTATGACCAATAGTCAACGAGTTGTCTTCAAAAATCTTACTCATAGCCCGTCCTTAACTGTATGAAATTTGGGAACCACCTCAGCATACGCACTTACTGATGATGCGGAAGTAAGGAATTCGCATATCTATATACTGAGGTGAAATAATGCTAACCAGTATGGAATAAGAGAAGGAATAATTCCTTCCCGATTAGCGCCATGCCGCGTGACGATCGCGATAACAATCCACCCACATTGCCGTCGCGCCACATACCGCCACAGGCATCACCACTAAATTCAGAACCGGGATCAGGGTAAACAGACTGGTCAACGCCCCGAACTGCATATTGATAACCTTGCGCTCACGCAATGCGACACGCATGGCTTTAAAGGGCACTTTATGGTTATCGAACGGATAGTCGCAGTACTGGATTGCTAACATCCATGCGCTGAATAGAAACCACACCACCGGAGCGATGGTTTGCCCGACGCCAGGAATAAAATAGAGAAGCAACAGAATAATGGCGCGCGGAAGATACCAGGCCAGTTTTTGCCATTCGCGCTTCATAATGCGCGGCACATCTCTCATCACGCCAAAAATCCCGACGTCCGGCGGCGTTGCGCCAGTGAGCCGCGCTTCTAGCTGCTCTGCCAGCAGGCCGTTAAAAGGCGCCGCTATCCAGTTAGCGATTGTCGAGAAGAAATAACCAAACACCAGAAGAATAGAAATGACGGCAACAGGCCATAGCAGATAGCTCAGCCACTGTAACCAGTCGGGTACGTGGCTCATTAATGAAGGGATCCAGCTACCCAGACGGGTAAAAAGCCACCAAAACGCGCCGCCCATCAATATAATATTGACCAGCAAAGGCATGATCACAAAGCGGCGGATACCGGGCAGGGCAATCAGTTTCCAGCCCTGGGAAAAGTAAAATACGCCGCTGCGTGCTGTTGCCGGGGAAGATGACACCATAATCTGGCTATACTCCTTTCATTAGTGCCGAAAACGGCAGCTTATAATATTCACCGGGAATCTGAAACCCGTTCGGAAATGTTCGAAAAAACAGCAAAAAGCACTATTTAGTCCATCTTTATGCTGTGAAAGTGCCGTGTGTACTTGCACTTGACGTAATGGGCAAATACTCTTAGTAAGTAAAGGTTTGCCGTGGTGGCAAGATGTTAGAACAACAGAGAATATAATGATGCAGGATTTGCGTCTGATATTAATCATTGTTGGCGCGATCGCCATAATTGCATTACTGGTTCACGGTTTCTGGACCAGCCGCAAAGAACGTTCTTCAATGTTCCGCGATCGCCCATTAAAACGCATGAAGTCGAGACGTGACGACGAGTTGTATGACGAGGATGTCGAAGAAGACGAAGGCGTGGGTGAAGTTCGTGTTCATAAAGTGAACACCGCACCGAAAGCGGGGAGCGAACAGGACGCGCCGCGTCAGCAGCCTCAGCATCAATATCAGCCGCCTTATGCGTCGGCACAGCCGCGCCCGTCTGCACCGGCACCGCAAGAAGAACCCGCGCGCCCGCCGCAACCCCAGGCTGAACCGCCGCAACCGGTTCAGCAGCCGACGCCTGCGCCGCAACCTGTGCAGCAGCAACCGGCGCCGCAGCCTGCTGCCGCCCAGCCTGAACTGCCGCCTGAACCTAAAGTGCGTCAGGAACCTGCTCCTGCGCCGGAACCTGAACCCGTCGCGCAAGCGCCAGCTGAAAAACCGCAGCTTAAAGAGACGGTCATTATTATGAACGTGGCCGCGCATCACGGCAGCACGCTCAATGGTGATGTGCTGCTGAACAGTATTCAGCAGGCGGGCTTTAAGTTTGGCGATATGAACATCTTCCATCGTCATCTCAGCCCGGATGGCAGCGGCCCGGCACTTTTTAGCCTGGCGAATATGGTCAATCCCGGTACGTTTGATGTCGAAACGATGAGCGAGCTGGCGACGCCTGGCGTGACTATCTTTATGCAGGTGCCTTCCTATGGCGACGAGTTGCAAAACTTCAAACTGATGCTGCAATCTGCGCAATATATTGCCGACGAAGTGGGCGGTGTGGTGCTGGATGACCAGCGCCGGATGATGACGCCGCAGAAATTGCGTGAATACCAGGATCGTATTCGTGAGGTCAAAGACGCTAACGCATAATGGATGCGATACGTTATTTCTCTCCAGAACCCCCGCCAGTCGGGGGTTTTTTATCATTGATGGTGCGATATGGACTCTATTGAACAACAACTGACAGAACTGCGAACTACCCTTCGCCATCATGAATATCTTTATCATGTTATGGATGCGCCGGAAGTGCCGGATGCGGAGTACGATCGGCTGATGCGCGAGCTGCGCGAGCTGGAAGCACAGCATCCTGATTTGATTACACCGGACTCGCCAACCCAGCGCGTGGGCGCAGCACCGCTGACGTCGTTCAGCCAGGTGCGCCACGAAGTGCCGATGCTGTCGCTGGATAACGTTTTCGATGAAGCGAGTTTCCTCGCCTTTAACAAGCGTGTGCAGGATCGCCTGAAAAGCGCCGACGCGCTGGTCTACTGCTGCGAGCTGAAGCTGGACGGTCTGGCGGTAAGTATTCTGTATGAAAACGGTGTGCTGGTGCGTGCCGCCACCCGTGGCGACGGCACCACCGGGGAAGATATCACGGCAAACGTGCGCACTATCCGCGCCATCCCGCTCAAGCTGCATGGCGACAACATCCCGGCCCGGCTGGAAGTGCGCGGCGAAGTCTTTCTGCCGCAGTCCGGCTTTGAAAAGATCAACGAAGAGGCTCGCCGCACCGGTTCGAAAGTCTTTGCCAACCCGCGTAACGCCGCAGCCGGTTCCCTGCGCCAGCTTGACCCACGCATTACGGCAAAACGCCCGCTCACCTTTTTCTGCTATGGCATCGGTATCCTGGAAGGGGGAGAGCTGCCGCGCAGCCACCTGGCGCGTTTACAACAGTTCAAAGCCTGGGGCCTGCCGGTAAGCGATCGCATTCGCTTATGCAGCACGCCGGAAGAGGTGCTGGCGTTTTATCACAACGTCGAGGAAGACCGCGCGACGCTCGGTTTTGACATTGATGGCGTGGTAATCAAGGTGGACTCGCTGGATTTGCAGGAACAGCTGGGCTTTGTTGCCCGCGCGCCGCGCTGGGCTGTGGCGTTTAAATTCCCCGCCCAGGAGCAGATGACCTTTGTACGCGACGTGGAGTTTCAGGTCGGGCGTACCGGAGCGATTACCCCGGTTGCCAGGCTTGAACCGGTGCACGTTGCCGGTGTGCTGGTCAGCAACGCGACGCTGCATAATGCAGACGAAATCGAACGCCTTGGCCTGCGCATTGGCGACAAAGTGGTGATTCGCCGTGCCGGGGATGTTATTCCGCAGGTGGTGAACGTGGTGCTCACCGAGCGCCCTGAGCAGACCTGCGAGGTGGTCTTCCCGCAGCACTGCCCGGTGTGTGGTTCAGACGTGGAGCGTGTTGAGGGCGAAGCCGTTGCCCGCTGTACCGGAGGCTTAATTTGCGGCGCGCAGCGTAAAGAGTCGCTAAAACATTTTGTTTCCCGCCGGGCGATGGATGTGGACGGTATGGGCGATAAAATCATCGACCAGCTGGTTGAGAAAGAGTACGTGCATACGCCTGCCGATCTGTTCCGTCTCACTGCCGGGAAACTGACAGGGCTGGATCGTATGGGGCCAAAATCTGCGCAAAATATTGTCGCCGCGCTGGAAAAGTCAAAAGAGACGACCTTTGCCCGCTTCCTTTATGCACTCGGTATTCGCGAAGTGGGCGAAGCAACCGCCGCCGGGCTGGCGGCGTATTTCGGCACGCTGGACGCCCTGATGGCCGCATCGGTTGATGAGCTGCAGAAAGTGCCGGATGTCGGCGTTGTGGTTGCAACACACGTGGATAACTTCTTTAAAGAAGAGAGCAACCGCGAGGTGATTCGCCAGCTTGTGGAGGAGGTCGGTATTCACTGGCCTGCGCCACAGGTGGTCAGGGCAGAGGAGATAGATAGCCCCTTTGCCGGGAAAACGGTGGTCCTGACCGGCAGTCTCAGCCAGCTTTCACGTGATGAAGCCAAAGCGCGTCTCACAGCCCTGGGGGCGAAAGTGGCGGGCAGCGTATCGAAGAAGACCGATTTGGTGATCGCTGGCGAAGCGGCAGGCTCCAAACTGGCGAAGGCGCAGGAGCTGGGGATCGACGTCATTGATGAAGCAGAAATGATACGCTTGCTGGGAGAGTAAATGGAAAAAGAACAGCTGATCGACATCGCTAACACCGTGATGCCTTTCGGGAAATATCAGGGGCGGCGGTTAATCGATCTGCCGGAAGAGTACCTGCTGTGGTTCGCCCGCAAGGATGAATTTCCTGCCGGGCGGCTGGGCGAGTTGATGCAGATTACGTTGCTGATAAAAACCGAGGGGCTGAGCCATCTGGTGCAGCCCCTGCGGCGTTAGGCTTTCGCCGCTTCCTGCGCCTGCTGCTGCTCCGTCTGACGTTTATAACGGCGCGCCAGCACGGCGCAGACCATCAGCTGGATCTGGTGGAAAATCATCAGTGGCAGCACCATCATACCGATAACCGAGGTCGGAAAGAGGATGTTTGCCATCGGGATACCATTGGCAAGACTCTTTTTCGACCCACAGAAGACAATCGTTATTTCGTCGGCTTTATTAAAGCCGCATTTGCGTGCGACCACCACGTTAACCACTATCACAATTGCCAGCAGCACGATGCTGACCACAACGATAAACAGCAGCGAACCGATACCTACCTTGTGCCAGATACCGTTGACTACCGCTTCGCTAAAGGCGGTATAAACGACCAGCAGAATGGAGGTCTGATCGGTTTTCGAAATCCACTTTTTGTTGCGCGCCACCCAGTTACCAATCCACGGGCGTGATAAATGACCAAGAACAAACGGCAGCAGCAGTTGCAGCATAATTTTCCCGACCTGCTCCAGGCTGCCTTGCGCGCCGTGCAGATCCATCAGCAGACCAACCAGTAGCGGTGAAAGGAAAATCCCCAGCAGGCTGGAGGCTGAGGCAGAGCATACTGCGGCAGCAACGTTCCCACCGGCGAGCGAGGTAAAGGCAATCGCCGACTGAACGGTGGCAGGCAGAATGCACAGATAAAGAAACCCGGTATACAGCTCCTTGCTGACATTAACCGGCGCCCACCAGGCGAAGAGCACGCCCAGCGCGGGGAAGAGCACGAAGGTGCTGCACATCACCCATAAATGAAGGCGCCAGTGGCTCCCACCGGCGATAATTGCCTCGCGGGAAAGTTTTGCGCCATGCATAAAAAACAGCAGCGCAATGGCGGCGGTGGTCAGCCCTTCAACGAAGGGGACGAAGCTCCCGCGCGCCGGGAAAAAAGAGGCCAGCAGAACAACAGCGACCAGGGTCAGCGTAAAGGGATCGAGAATACGAAAAAGTTTCATATGTACTCCTGCAAGTCGGAATCGCTATTGTGCTTTTTCTGCTTTGAGAAATAAAATTGATTTATTGCATCCATTTATGAATTAAGCAGATGAATTACTCTTTACGTCAACTTCGCGTGTTTGTCACGGTAGCACAGGCCAAAAGTTTCAGCCGGGCGGGGGATATGATAGGCCTCAGCCAGTCAGCGGTGAGCCACAGTGTTAAAGAGCTGGAGCAGCAAATTGGCGTGCGTCTGCTCGATCGCACCACCCGCGAGGTGGTGCTGACGGAGGCCGGTCAGCAGCTGGCGGCACGGCTTGAACGCTTATTAGATGAGCTTGGCAGCACGCTGCGCGAAGCCGGTCGCGTCGGGCAGCAATTAATCGGCACCGTGCGCGTGGCGGCGAGCCAAACCATCTCCGCGCATCTTATTCCGCAGTGTATTGCCAGCAGCAATCGTCGTTACCCTGAAATTGATTTTGTGTTGCATGACAGGCCGCAGCAATGGGTGCTGGAGAGTATCCGCCACGGGGAAGTGGATTTTGGCATCGTGATTGATCCCGGCCCGGCGAGCGATTTACAAAGCGAAGAGATCCTTGAAGAGCCGTTTTTCTTATTATGTCGCAACGATCATCCATGGGCGCAGCTGCCTGCGGTGGCGTGGTCAGCATTAGACGGCGCGCCGCTGGTGGTGCAGGATTACGCTTCGGGCAGCCGCCCGTTGATCGATTCTGCGTTGTTACACTTTGCGGTGCGGGCAACCATTGTTCAGGAGATTGGTCATCCGACGACGCTGTTTCCCATGGTGGAGGCAGGAATAGGTATTAGCGTGCTGCCAGCGCTGGCGCTGCCATTGCCCCAGGGCAGCTCGCTGGTGGTGAAACGGCTGGAGCCGACGGTGCTGCGCAAGATTATGCTGGTGCGGCGGAAAAATCGATCACTCTCGGGTGCGGCGCAGGCGTTATGGGAAGTCGTACGAGAACAGGCCCGGTGTTTAAACCAGGCCCGTGAGCACGATCCACTGTTTAATCAGACGTAAACATCGATTTGGTGCTCGTCAGAAGGTTTATTGACCCCTTCCTGTTTTACTTCTTGCTGAGCTTGTTTCTGCTCGGCTTGCTGGGTTTGTTGGCGCTGTAACTGCGCGAGCTGCGCTTCCAGCATCTGGATTTGCGACTGGATCTGCTGCTGCTGTTTCTGTTTTTCTTCCGCTGAGGTGCCTTCAGCATTGGCACTCTCTTTCAACTGCTGTGTCAGTTTGGTGATTTGCTGCGTGATGCGGCTAATCTGCGAAGAGACATCATTGCCGGAAGATGTACTCCCGCTGGTGCTGACTTGCGAAGCGGATGCTGAGATTGTTGTCATAAGATTCCCTTTCTTGCCAAAAATGTAATCATTAATGAGTTAAATAGCGTGTGCCGGTTTGCACACATTGTGCATCATAGCCACACATTAAGGATAAATTATGGATAAATCTCATTAGGCTTATTTATTGAAAAATAAAAAGTTTTAATGATTTTCTATCTGTGCAAAGTCAGTTTTTATCGTTGATATAATAGCGATGAGCAGATGAATATCGTCACTAAAATAAAATCGCAGAAAGGGAGTTTGCGGCGCGGAAAGACAGAAAGCAAAAAAGCGCCGCCAGCGCCATTTTTACATTGGTGGGTCGTGCAGGATGACTCGGCTTCGCCTCGCCCTTCGGGCCGTCGCCGCGAGCGGCTCCGTTGTCTCACTGCTTCGAGGTGAACCTGCTGCAGGTTTACTCGTCTCGTCCTGAGACTCGCCCTGCGGGCCAACGCTGCGCGTTGTGCAAAATTGTTCCGGACAATTTTGTGAATCTTTCTGAAACTCTGGAAAGCAAAAAAGCGCCTTTAGGGCGCTTTTTTACATTGGTGGGTCGTGCAGGATTCGAACCTGCGACCAATTGATTAAAAGTCAACTGCTCTACCAACTGAGCTAACGACCCGAAGTGGTGGGTGATGACGGGATCGAACCGCCGACCCCCTCCTTGTAAGGGAGGTGCTCTCCCAGCTGAGCTAATCACCCACTTCGGTACTTCTGCTTGATAAAAATTCGCTGGCGAGAAAGTGGTGGGTGATGACGGGATCGAACCGCCGACCCCCTCCTTGTAAGGGAGGTGCTCTCCCAGCTGAGCTAATCACCCACTTCTCATTCTTATCTACACTGCGGGAACCACGGAAATCGTGGTGGGTGATGACGGGATCGAACCGCCGACCCCCTCCTTGTAAGGGAGGTGCTCTCCCAGCTGAGCTAATCACCCCCGCTGTGTGGAGTCGCATTATAGGGAGAGTTGAAAATGAGTCAACGCCTTTTCAAAAGAAATTGTTCGTTCGTCGTAAAATTAAACAAAGCGCTGCACAAACGATCGCGACAGCATGATTTCTAAACAAAATAGGTCTAAAAGCCTCTCAATGCGGCAA
This sequence comes from Vagococcus sp. WN89Y, assembly GCF_052220145.1. Taxonomy (NCBI): domain Bacteria; kingdom Bacillati; phylum Bacillota; class Bacilli; order Lactobacillales; family Enterococcaceae; genus Vagococcus; species Vagococcus sp. WN89Y. The sequence goes on from NZ_JBQPOM010000029.1 coordinate 153,541, forward strand.
CAACATTGAGGAATCAGCCCACAGTGATAGAATATTGCCCACTTGAATTTCAGCTAGTGCCGACTGTCGGCAACTTTCTAACGTAAGGCCATTTCATGAAAATCAAAACTCGCTTCGCGCCAAGCCCGACCGGCTATCTGCACGTAGGCGGTGCGCGTACTGCTCTCTATTCCTGGCTGTTTGCTCGTCATAACGACGGTGAGTTTGTGCTGCGTATTGAAGACACCGATCTTGAACGCTCCACGCCGGAAGCAATTGAAGCCATTATGGATGGCATGAATTGGCTGAGCCTGGAGTGGGACGAAGGTCCGTACTACCAGACTAAACGTTTCGATCGCTACAATGCCGTGATCGACGAGATGCTGGAAGCCGGCACCGCGTATCGTTGCTACTGCTCCAAAGAGCGTCTGGAAACGTTGCGTGAAACCCAGATGGCGAACGGTGAAAAACCGCGCTATGACGGGCGTTGCCGCCACGACCATTCGCATCATGCCGCTGACGAGCCGCACGTTGTGCGTTTTGCGAACCCGCAAGAGGGGTCGGTTATTTTTGACGATCAGATTCGCGGGCCGATCGAGTTCAGTAATCAGGAGCTTGACGATCTGATCATTCGCCGTACCGATGGATCTCCAACCTATAACTTCTGCGTGGTTGTTGATGACTGGGATATGCAAATAACGCATGTTATTCGTGGCGAAGATCATATCAACAACACACCGCGCCAGATAAACATCCTTAAAGCGTTGAATGCGCCGGTTCCGGTCTATGCGCACGTGTCGATGATTAATGGCGACGACGGTAAAAAACTCTCGAAACGCCACGGCGCGGTCAGCGTGATGCAGTACCGTGATGATGGCTATTTACCGGAAGCACTGCTGAACTACCTGGTGCGTCTGGGCTGGTCCAGCGGCGATCAGGAAATCTTCACGCGTGAAGAGATGATCAAACTCTTTTCACTCGGCGCGGTGAGCAAATCCGCGAGCGCGTTTAACACAGACAAGCTGCTGTGGTTGAACCATCATTACATCAACACGCTGCCGCCGGAGTATGTCGCTACCCATTTGCAGTGGCATATTGAGCAGGAAAATATCGATACCCGTAACGGCCCACAGCTGGCCGAACTGGTAAAACTGCTCGGCGAGCGCTGCAAAACCCTCAAGGAGATGGCCGCAAGCTGCCGCTATTTCTATGAAGATTTTGATAGTTTCGACGCAGATGCAGCCAAAAAACATCTGCGCCCGGTTGCGCGCCAGCCGCTGGAAGTGGTGCGCGATAAACTCGCCGCCATCACCGAGTGGAACTCTGAAAATGTGCATCACGCCATCCAGGCCACCGCCGATGAGCTGGAAGTCGGTATGGGTAAAGTCGGGATGCCGCTGCGCGTGGCGGTGACAGGCGCAGGCCAGTCTCCGGCGCTTGACGTGACGGTTCATGCGATTGGCAAAACCCGCAGCATTGAGCGTATCAATAAAGCGCTGGCCTATATTACCGAGCGCGAAAGCCAGCAGTAATTTTTCGTCCCACTCATTGCTTCATACTCGCCGCCTTCGCATCACCGCAAGGCGGCTTTTTTATGCCGTGAATAATTAATGTGTACCAGTTATGTATTTGCATGGATTTATTATTGATATCAATATGATTGCAAATGATAACTATTTACATTAGCGTCTTGTGACCATTTGCGAAAGGATGCACGGCTGATGAAAATAGCGATGAGTGGTTTACTGGTTGGATTAAGCGCCATGCCGTTAATGGCGGCGATGTGCGAAATGCCTGCGCAGCCAGGAAAGTTACAGGGGACATTTGATGCCAGCGGCGAAGTCTGTTTCCAGCTTCCTGCTTCGGGGGAAAATTATGTTTCAGCGACGCTCATTGGGGCAACGGATGCCCGTTTGCTGAATGCGAACAACTCTCTTCTGCGCACGTTACTCAAGGGCGGGCCAGCCGATGGTCAGCACAGTCTGCTGTTTTCGCTGCCGGAGCGGGAATCCTCTGCGCTGGTACTGAACGGGCACGAAGGCAATAACTGGAGCTTAACCTGGCGAATTGAGGCTGCGACACCGTTGCAAAATACCGTGGATGTCGCGCCGGATAGCCCGCGTTTACAGGCGCTGGCGAAGACGCTGGCGAGCGGTGGTTCTACAGAGGCATTCTGGCAGGAGCGCGCCCGTGTTGGTGCGCCGCTGGTCGAGCCGTTCGATACTGAACATAAACGCGTCACCTTTTTATGGCGCGGCGCGCGCAGTAATGTATTTTTGGTCGGCTCGCCAGAAGGTGATAACGAACCGCTGTACCATCTGGCAAACTCTGACATCTGGTATCGCAGCTATATTGTTCCGTCCAATACACGCCTGCAATATATGCTGGCACCGGATGTTCCTCACATGGATGGCAGCGCGTGGGACAAGCGGCGGGCTATTTTAATCAGCGCGCAGGCCGATCCGCTCAATCCCCATCGTCTGGGCATCAGCGAGACCGATAGCTGGAACCGTTTTTCCCTGCTGGATTTTAACCCGACACGCTATTTCTCAGCCGAGGCTATGGCCCGCCCGGTGCGCCACGGTACGCTGACGCACTATCAATTTTACAGCGAGCGGCTCGGTAACAGCCGGGAAATCATGATCTACCGCCCGCGAAGCGCGCAAGCTGCACGGTGGACGCTGGTGCTGTTTGATGGGCAACAGTGGCAAAAAGATTACCATACCGCGAACGTGCTGGACGGACTGATGGCCCGTCATGCGCTGCCGCCAGTGAACATTGTATTTATCGATAGCCTCGACCCGCTAAGGCGTAATAAAGAGCTGCCGCCCAACCCTGACTTTGCGGATTTTGTCGCGCTTGAACTGTCGCCGTGGTTGCGCCGCCAGGGCATACCGCTGGCGCGTAATAAGACGGTACTTGGCGGAGCCAGCTTTGGCGGGCTGGCAGCTTCCTGGGTGGCGCTGCGCTTCCCGCGCCAGTTTGGCAACGTGCTGAGCCTGTCCGGTTCATACTGGTGGGCACCGGCTGGCGAAGCGGCTGGCTGGTTAACCCGCCAGTTTCAGCAAACGCCGCGCTACCCGCTGCGTTTTTGGATCGGTGCTGGAACGCTTGAACAAGTAGGGCCGCGCGGTGGGATCTATCCTTATGCGCTGGATTTTGAGCAGGCGCTGCGTGAAAAAGGGTATAACCCCGGCTTTCATACCTATGCCAGCGGTCATGGTTACGCGGCCTGGCTGGAGGCGCTGGTCGATGGCTTGCAGGATCTTACCGGTAAGCGCTGATAAAAAAACAACCGCCTGCATGGCGGTTGTTGCTGGCGAATCAGCGGGCAACGATAAAGCGTTTATCATCATCCATATAGGTTTTGTCACCAGCGGGTGCGAGGATGGAGCCAAAGTTCATATGTCCGCGCAGTTTCCAGTTGGCCGGAATGTTCCAGGTGCGCTGCACATCGGCATCAACCAGCGGGTTATAGTGCTGTAAATTTGCCCCAATCCCTTTCTCGGCGAGCGCCAGCCAGACGGCGTATTGGGCAATACCACTGCTGTGTTCAGACCAGACCGGGAAGTTATCGGCGTAGGCGGCAAACTGTTCCTGCAAACTTTTTACCACGTCCTGATCTTCAAAAAACAGTACGGAGCCAGCGGCGGCGGCGAAACCGTCAATTTTCTGCGATGTGGCGGCAAAGTTCTCTTCCGGCACAATTTTTCTTAGCTGTTCGCGAGTTAGTTCCCAGAACTGTTCATGTTCTTTACCCAACAGAATCAGCGCTCTGGAGCTTTGAGAGTTAAATGCCGACGGTGCCTGGCGAATAGCTTCTTTAATCGTTTCGACCACTACATCTTGCGCGACGGGCAGCTCTTTACCAAGGGTATAAATTGTTCTGCGTTGTTTTGCTAACGCAATAAAATTGTCTGACATAACTCCTCCTGATGTTGGCTGCACAGTCGCAGGTTCGGCGGGCTGCACAAACAAAGCGCTAAAAAATTTCTGCAAAAGGCTCATGGCTCACGTCCTGGTTTCGCTGTGAAGCGAATTATTTAATCAGTTCCGCCGTCATATAGACGCCGTTATCGGCACGTGCGCTGGTAATTTTGTAAGAGGCATTGGCTTTTTCAGCCTGGGCGGCGATTTTTGCTTCTGCATCGCTCAGGGTGGAAGCGCTGGCACTCACGCTCTGGGCAAAAGAACCAAATGAGAGTGTAGAAAGTGCGGCAACTGCAACGAAAGTTTTGATGAATTTCATGGTCGGATTCCTGTGTTGTTCTGTTAGGGAAGGGCTGTGTTGCCCTGATGTGATAAATCATAGGCCTGACCAGCGCAGAGTGAAAGCTGAACAATTTGCTGAGTATGTTCAAAATTTTAGAATAACATTGGCAGCAATCCGACAAGGTATACCGTGATATTTCCCTGCTACAAAGAGCAGGGGAGAGGTCAGACAGCGAGCCAGCGCCGCCAGATAAAACGCAGGATAAAGAACTCAATGGTGCCCAGCACTAAAAACCACAGGCAGTAGAGAAGGGTATAAAGCTGGTTTAAATCCAGCAGATGAAAGCGCTGCATCAAACTTTGTGCCAGCTGTATACCCAGCGAGGGCGCAGGCAGCAAGAGGACAGAGATAAAAGCCATAAGCAGAATGCCTGCCAGCGTGACCAGCGTTTCGAGGGGATGTTTCATAAGCGTTAATCGATGGTGAAAAGCGCATTGTCGGGGAAAGCGCGCCGAAGCGCAACGTTCCCCGACCGGTATCACGCGACGATAAAACGATCCACGAGGATGGCCATCGTTTCTGATTGCTTGTCCAGCATCTGGCTGGCGCTGGCGGCGCTCGCCACCAGCCCGGCGTTTTGCTGGGTAACCTGTTCGAGCTGATTGAGCGCCTCATGAATTTGCGCGACGCCTGCGGACTGCTCGCTGGCCGCCCGCGCGATATCGCTGACAAAGGTCATCATCTGCCCGGTATGGTTTTTAGCCGCCTGCAACACGCGATCTGAAGCCTGCACCCGCGTGACGCCTTCTTCAATCTGCTGCATATTTTTACCGATAAGCGCGCGAATCTGGCTGGCTTCGCTGGCGCAACGCTGGGAAAGATTACGCACTTCAATCGCCACCACCGCAAACCCTTTCCCCAGTTCACCGGCGCGGGCGGCCTCAACGGCGGCATTCAGCGCCAGCAAATTGGTCTGAAAAGAGATCTCATCAATGGAGCTGACAATGCTGGCGATTTGCTCGCTGGAGCTACGGATTGCCTGCATGCTCTGACTGGCCTCACCCGCCACGCGGCTGGCTTCCTGCACCTGCTGCTCAACGGCTTCGGTCAGCTTTTTCGCCTCGTTAGCGTTGTCCGCCGTTTGATTGACGGCGGTCGCTATCTGTTCCATGCTGGCTGCGGTTTCAACCAGCGAAGCCGCTTGCTCATCCGTACGGGAGGCCAAATCCTGGTTGCCGTCGGCAATCTCCGAGCTGGCAGAACGCAACACGCTCGCGCCTTGTTTGATTTCCCGCACGATATGCTGAATGTTTTCGATGGACTGATTATAGGCACGGTTAAGCAGCGACAGCTCATCACTGCCCGGCACGTCCAGGCGCTGGGTTAAATCACCCTCCATGCCTTCGATAGTGGTCAGCGAGCGATGCAGCTGGCGATGGATGCTGCTGGCCACCAGCAGGGCAAAAAGCAGCGCAATAATCAGCGCGGCGGCGCTGATAACAGCAAAAAGGATAACCTCATGCCAGGCCTCATCTTCCAGCTGCTGAGCGGTGTGCAGTAAGGTGCTGGCAGCCGTATCTTCCACGGTTTTCAGCGTATTAATGCGCGCTGTTTGAGCAGTGAACCAGTCGGCAGGTTTGATACCAAAACCGCCTGTTGCCGCGCGCTCAATGGCGAGTTTACGCAGGTCTAGCGCATTGGTAGCCTCAGGCGTTTGTAATTGCGCGGTCAGTTTATTGAGCACGCCCGGAGTGCTGAAAGCCCGGGTTGCCGCCAGCCATGCCTGCTGTTTTCCGGCGACGTCGTTAAGCTGGCGAAACTGCTCGGTGGTAAAGCTATCGGCAGAGAAAACGTTGGACATGAGCGCGCGCTCGATGCCGGTCTCCTCTTTCGCACTGAGCACGCTATAATAGGCGGCCAGCTGGTTAACAATGTCACCATTATCAGTAAGCTGACTGATACCGCCGACGACATTGAGCAGATCATTAATAATTGCGCTGTACCATGCCAGCGAGGCTGTGCCGTTCACGCTCTGACTTTGAATTTGCTGGCGGAATGCTTCCAGCCCTTGTTGCTTTCTTTGATACGCTTCTAACGCATGGCGAATATCATTATTCGCGTTCTGAATGGGGAATTGATTAAGCGCCTGCGTTAATTGTTCAATGGCTTGTGCAGAAACCGGATATTGCGCGGCTAATTCATTTTTAAATTGCTGACCTTTACTGCCTAAATAACCCGCGCTTAAACCACGTTCTTTTTGTAATTCATGAATAATATTACCGGCGTTTTGCGCCAGCTGCGTCACCGTCATGATGGTGCGCATCTGCTGGCCGGTCTCCACCCGCGCGACGATGCCGCTTGCCGCTAACCATATGAGCGCAAACAATAAAGGCAGAAGTGCCAGTGCTAATTTCATCTTCATGGAAAAACGATAAATCCAACTCATAATAAATGCCTCTAATCCGCGTTTGCTTATTTTTGTTATCGGATTAGAGGCCTGAGCCTTTATTTATAACGCAAGGCTTGTTGATATTTATCAATCCCCTTTGATTTGCTCTACTCCCTTTGGGTTATTATTTTAAAATATATTCCGGATAATTAACCGGCGGCCCAAATTTCCGCATGTTTTTGCACCAGACCGATTAACGAACCGCCATCGGCGACAAATTCGCGCATCAGTTGTGCTTCGCTTTTGCCCTGTTTCACCACGCCTGCCAGTTCGTCGAGCGCGCTGGTGGCATTGAGCTTATCCGCTGAGGGCGCGAGTTTTTCCAGCATGCGCGTGAGATCGTCAGCGATAGGCACCTGTTCACCGCTATGTACGTCGGTCACCAGCCCTTTTAGCCCGTAACGGCAAGCCTGGAAGCGGTTAAATTTGTATAACAGATAATCCCGCTCCTGGTGTTTAAACGGGCGCTCGGTCAGTATCCAGTGCGACAGCGACTGGATAAAACCAGCAATATTGATGGCATGGCTCAGGGTGAGCGGCGTGTCCATAACCCGGACTTCAACAGTGCCAAAATGCGGGCTGGGGCGGATGTCCCAGTGCAAATCTTTGATGCTGTCAATCATGCTGGTCAAACTTAAACGGCGGAACAGACCTTCAAACTCCTGCCAGTTGTTGACCCACGGCGCGTGGCCGTTGTCCGGGAAGGCTGAGAAAATATTCAGCCGCGATGAGGCAAAGCGCGTGTCGGTCCCCTGCATATAGGGCGATGTGGCGCTAAGCGCGATAAGATGCGGCACAAAACGCGAGAGGCCATGCATCAGGTAAATCGCATCATCTCCGTTCGGGCAACCGATATGCACGTGCTGACCAAAGACCGTTGCCTGCTGAATCAGATAACCAAACATTTCCAGCGTGCGCTGGTAGCGCTCGTCCTCGCACACCAGCTGGCGCTGCCATTTCTGAAAGGGATGCGTGCCGCCGCCGCAAATCTGCACATGGTTATCTGCCGCGGCCTGCAGGATTATATGCTGCATGGCGGAGAACTGATGCTTCGCCTGGCTGATATCCCGGCATACCCCGGTCGCTATCTCCAGCATGCTTTCCGTAATATCGTGCTTCACTTCCCCGGCTTTGACACCGCTTTTTACCGCCTCTATCAGCCGTGAAGAGTCCTGGCTTAAATCATAACCGGGCGGATTAACCACCTGTAATTCCAGCTCGATACCCAGCGTAAACGGTTCTGAAACATGAAAATCGGGTAGTGGCATAGTCGGCTCTTTATCTGTTCATTTCCTCCAGTATGGAAGCGAAAACACGTTTTTTCCTGCCGCACAGTATCAACCGCTCAAATACGCATCACTGACGCAAAAAAAAGCCCGCACTGAATGGCGGGCTAAAAATACTGGAAGCAATGTGAGCAATGTCGTACCGAATACCTGAGTGTTTCGCTCAACTATTCGGTAATGAGAAAGATAATCTTTATCATCTTAACAATCAACCCTGAATTTAGTGCGGTTTACCGCGGTGTTATGAAGCAGGGCGGCGGGCAAAACTTGCCGATAATCTGTCCAGCAAAATAGCCATTAGTACCACCACCAGCCCGCTTTGTAACCCGAGGCCAATTTCCAGCTGCTGGATACTGCCAAGAATATCGTTGCCCAGCCCGCCTGCGCCGACCATCGAGGCAATAATGACCATCGACATGGCCATCATGATGGTCTGGTTGACCCCCGCCATAATGGATGGCTGCGCGGCGGGAAGCTGCACCTTCCATAAAAGTTGCCACGGGGTGCAGCCAAAAGCGATACCGGCTTCCAGCCGCGCCGTGCTCACCTGGCGGATGCCGAGATCGGTCAGGCGCACCACCGGTGGCATCGAAAAAAGAATCGTTGCGAAGATGCCAGGCGGCCTGCCGAGGCCAAACAAAATCGTCGCCGGGATCAGGTAAACAAAGGCGGGCATGGTCTGCATAAAATCCAGCGCTGTTCGCACCACGCTGCCGACAGCTGCCCGGCGAGCGCTCCATATCCCCAGCGGAATACCCAGCAACAGGCTAAAAAAAGTGGAGGTGAGCGTTAACGCAAGCGTTATCGCCGCATGCTCGCTATAACCACTGTAAATAATGTAGAGCGTGGCGAGCAGGGCAAAAAGGGCAAAGCCTTTGCCGACGCGCCAGGCGCCGATCCCGACGGCCAGTGCCACCAGCCCCCACGGGGAGAGCGCCAGCGTGACGTGCTCAAGACCACCGGCAACCAGGTCAATGCTCTGAGCGATGGCGTCAAAAAAGCCACCGGCCCTGGCAAGCAGAGTATGCACGGCCTCATCAACCTGGCGACTGAAATCGAGTGGATAAGTCATAGCGTCCTCACCGCGTTGCCCAAATATCGGCGTAGTTTTCCGCCATTTGCCAGCGGGAAACATCAACGCCGGAAAAAAAGTGACGCACGTAGGGCGTTGCGGGGGCGTTAATTAACGCTTCTGCTTTGCCAACCTGCACCAGTTTGCCTTTTTCCATAATGGCGATGCGTGAACCCAGGCGCAGCGCTTCTTCCATATCATGCGTAACAAAAACAATCGTGCGGCGAGATTCAGCCTGGAGGCTGAGCAGCAGCGATTGCATTTCCCGGCGAATGATTGGGTCCAGCGCAGAGAAGGCTTCATCCATCAACAGCACTGATGGATTGACCACCAGCGCACGCGCCAGGCCGACGCGCTGCTGCATGCCGCCGGAGAGCTGGTGAGGATAGTGCCTGGCCACGTGATGGAGGCCCACTTTGTTGAGCATCTGCAAAGCACGTTGTTCACGCGCCTCGCGCGCGATACCGGCCACCTCCAGCCCAAAGGCCACGTTTTCCAGCACCGTGCGTTCATCAAACAGCGCAAAAGATTGAAAAACCATGCCCATATGTTCCCGGCGCAGGGCGATTAATTCCTGTGCTGATAGCGCTGCGAGCGCCCGGCCCTGGAAGATGACTTCGCCAGAGCTGGCAGGAATAAGGTGGTTCAGCGTGCGTAGCAGCGTTGATTTCCCGGAGCCGGATAAACCGACAATAACAAAAATCTCACCGGCAAAGATTTGCAAATTAATATTTTGCAACGCGGGCACCGCCTCGACTTTTTTACGGCGAGAAAAAAAAGAGCGTTTCCCCACAGCGTAATAGTCTTTATTAACCGAACGTAACTCAAATAATGGCTGTGACATAATCGTGGCTTTTTTTAAAGGATGCCATTTCACACTAACGGAAAAGTATCTGGCAGGAAATTCTTTTTAACTTTTTGAATATGCTTTTTGCGCATTTGCTTATTTAATTTTCAGTAATTGATAGCGTTTCTTTATTAAATCCCCAGGCTTCATCTAATAGCCATGATTTAATTTTTTCCAGCTGAGCGGAGAGCGGTTTATGGCTGGCAGAAATAAGATAATAACCCCGCTCGGTACGTACTTGCGGGCCACATTGCACTAACTGTTGGCTTTTGATAAAAGGCGCTATCAGCGGTTGCCAGCCCAGCGCAATACCCTGGCCTTCAAGTGTGGCCTGAATAACCAGCGAGTACGCATTAAAGGTGCGCGCGGCAGATAAACCCGGCGTGTAAATCTGGTGATGGCGAAACCAGTCTTCCCATGTTATCCAGCGTTGCGGGCGAGTTTCCGGCAGCTTCAATAACGGCTGGCTGAGCAGGGCTTCCGGGCTGGGTTTGCCGCGCATCTCCTGCTTAATGCGTTGATTACAAACAGGGAAAACGATTTCAGGAAACAGGCGCTGCGCCTGGGTTCCGGGCCAGTTCCCCTGGCCGAAATAGATAGCCAGTTCAGCCTGGCTGTCGCGAAAATTGTAGTCATTGGGTGAGGTCGTGACCTGCACTTCGACACCTGGGATCAGCGCCTGTAACCGCTCCATTCGCGGCAATAACCAATAGCTGGCAAAGCCCATGTCGGTATCAATGCGCAGCACGTTTCGCTGGCGGCGAGTGCGTGCTAACTGCTCGCTGATGTCGTTCAGACTGCTGCGTACAATCAGATATAAGCTATGACCCGATTCGGTTAATTGTACGCCGCGATGTTTGCGTTCAAATAACGGCGTAAGAAGACTATTTTCCAGCATCTGAATACGTTGACTCACCGCCGGTTGCGAAAGCCCTAATTCATTCCCGGCGGCGGTAAAATTCCCCAGTCGCGCTGCTGCCTCAAATACCACTAATGCCTGTAACGGTGGAAGCTGTAATTTTTCTGCCATAATTTCACCTTATTTCATGATAAATAAATACCCCCTTCACAGGAGGAAATTCACGTGAGATAAAATTATCACGTTTTAAACGCATTTCTTATTTTTGGACGGCGTATGCTTATAAATAAACCGAATATCGTTATTCTGATGGCCGATCAATTAACTGCCAGCGCATTAAAAACCTATGGTAATAGCGTTAGCCTGACGCCAAATATTGATAAATTAGCCAATGAAGGGGTGGTATTTGAATCGGCCTATTGCAATAGCCCATTGTGCGCGCCGTCACGCGCGTCATTGATGACCGGGCAGTTTATCTCGCAAAACGCTGTCTACGATAACGCGGCGGAATTTCACGCCGACTCGCCGACCTTTTGCCACTATTTGCGCGAGCAGGGGTATCGTACCTGGCTATCCGGCAAGATGCATTTTTGCGGCCCGGATCAACTGCACGGTTTTGACGAGCGCTTAACCACCGATATTTACCCGGCGGATTTCGGCTGGACACCGGACTGGCAGCGGCCAGAGCGGCGTCTCGACTGGTATCACAATATGAGTTCAGTGCTGGAGGCAGGTGAGTGCGTACGCACTAACCAGCTTGATTTCGACGACGAAGCGCTGTTCCTTGCGCGCCAACGCCTGTATGACACCGCGCGCCGCCCTTCAGAGCACCCATTTTTACTGCTGCTCTCCCTGACGCATCCGCACGATCCTTTTGCTATTCCGCGCCGTTACCTGGAACGTTTTCGCGAAGAGGATATCGATCTGCCGAAAACTCGCAGGCAGGATGTGGACGATGATCCCCACTCGGCCCGGCTGCGGGCGATGTATCAACTCGAAGAGGGCTTATTGAGCGACGATGATATTCGCCGCGCCCGCCACGCTTATTATGGCGCGCTGAGTTATGTCGATGATTGCTTTGGCGAAATGGTAAAAACGCTGGAGGAAACCGGTCTGGCGGAGAACACTATCGTACTGGTTGTGGCCGATCATGGCGAGATGCTGGGCGAGCGCGACCTTTGGTACAAAATGACCTTCTATGAGAACGCGGTGCGCATTCCGTTTATCGTTCATAACCCGACGCGCTTTGCCCCACGGCGTATCGCACAAAGCGTTTCACTGGTGGACTTGCTGCCAACGCTTCTGGAGCTGGCCTGCGCAGAGGATAAAAAGGCGCAGGCGATTGCTCCGCTGGATGGCAACAGCCTGGTGCCGCATCTGCGCGGCGAAGCGGGGCCGGATGGCGCATACAGTGAGTACCTGGCCGAAGGCGCGCTGGGGCCAATGCTGATGATTCGTCGTGGCCCGTGGAAATACATTTATGCGTTCAGCGAAGCGCCGCAGTTATTTAACCTGCAAAACGATCCGCTGGAGCGCGTCAATCTGGCCACGAACAGTGACTACCAGCAGGTTGCCGCAGCATTTGCCGCAGAGGTGGCCGAACACTGGGACGTGGAGACGCTGCGGGAGCACGTTCTGGCAAGCCAGCAGCGGCGTCTTTTTTTGACGCGAATTGCGGGCAGCGACGCAATCCCGAAATGGGACTATCAGCCCCGTCAGGATGCGTCACAACGCTACATTCGTAATCACCAAACGCTGGATGAACAGGAAGCTTTTGCCCGTTATCCGCGCCCTTTAAAACAACCGGCAGGAAAATAAAAATGCGTATTCAATCAGGCATGCTGTTGCTGGCGATGGTGGCTGGCGGGTTTTCAATAAGCAGTGTCGCAGCGGAGCAGCAGCGCTGTGCCACCATTATTCAGTCCGATCCGGGCTGGACAGATATCGCCGCGACGAATGCGCTCTCCGGCGTGGTGCTCAACGCGCTGGGATACCAGCAAAAAGTGCAGAACCTCTCCGTGGCGCTGGCTTTTCAGGGCCTGAAAACCGGGCAGGTAGACGTTTTTTTAGGTAACTGGATGCCAGCTCAGGCGCCGGTTATGCAAAAGTTTACCGCAGACGGTGCCATCAATGTGGTTGGTGCGAATCTGCCTGCCGCGCGATTTACGCTGGCGGTGCCTGATTATGTGGCGGCGGCTGGAGTGAAAGATTTTGCCGATCTGCAAAAATATGCCGACAAATTTGAGCACAAGATTTATGGCATCGCCCCCGGCGCGCCTGCGAATCAGAATCTGAAAAAGATGCTCGATAAGCAGGATTTTGCGTTAAAAAACTGGCAACTGGTGGAATCCAGCGAGAGCGGTATGCTGGCGCAAGTGACCCGCGCGGTAGAGCGTAAAGCGTGGATTGTGTTTTTAGGCTGGGAGCCGCACGCGATGAACACCCGTTTTAAACTCGCTTATTTAAGCGGCGGCGATGCGTACTTCGGCGCAAATTATGGCAGCGCCACCGTCAACACCGTGACGCGCAAGGATTTTGCCACTGATTGCCCGAATGTTAATCGCTTTTTCAGCCAGCTAAAATTTGATGTTGGCACTGAAAATGCGGTCATCTCCCGCGTACTGGATAATAAAGAAGCGGTTCAGGAGGCGGCGAAAGCGGAACTGATAAAACGCCCTGATTTACTCAAAACCTGGCTTGCTGGCGTAACCACGCGCGACGGCAAGCCAGGGCTGGCGGCAGTTGAGCAAGCGCTCGGCCTGTAGATCATTTTTCGCGCGCCGGAGAACAGGCGTCCTCCGGCGCAGCTTATTCATACGTAGCGATCAGGGGAGTAACGCGGTTGTGTTTTGCAAAAATTGCTCGCTATAGAGGTTATTGACTATTTTCCAGCGCAGATCGTTATCCATACTTTTCGGCAAACTATGCTCCAGCTCCGTTTGCAGCAGCTGTTGGGTGCTGTTGGCCATCAGCGAGAGTAGCTCGCACTCAAACTGGTCTGGCTGCATGTCGTGCGGCGCATTCAGACAGGCTTGCTCCAGGGCCTCAGCGGCCAGGCGAATTTCACGCCCGCTGGCGATGTAGTCCGGTATTTTCTCTTCCACAGGTCCGCTTGTTTTTAATCGCTCAAGAATCGTGTTCATGCCCCGGCGCATCATGCCGGACAGCCCCTTTAACTCCTCCTGCGTTGTCATCGTCTGTGTTGAGGCTTCAATTTTACTGACCTTACTCAGTACCGGGCTTTCGAGCGGTGCTTTGACTTGCAACGCCGGTTCCCCGGCAAGAGTGGTGTGGCTGGCGCTGCGGTTACCAGAAGTGATTTGCATATGTCGTCCTTGTCATCAGTGATTAAAAAAACACCGCTGATAGTTGCCTGGTAACGGGCTTCTTCATACAAAAAAACGTTTTCAGCGCTGTAAATTCAATCTTTTACCCGCGCGACCGCGTAATAGAACGATAGTTCTTGATCGTCGATAAAGAATGCGTATAGTTCTCATTCTCTTTAGTGTTTGCGGCGCAGCAAGGATTTTCCCGCAAAATGAGTGAGCCATCAGGCCTACAGGGACACTGAATTGCAGTGGCGAGCTGCGCCGGGCAAAAACCTGCCTTGATAATAAGAACGCGTCTTTGGCGCGGGATGCCATGCCTCGCCTGCCTTTATGACATAAATGGTAAGGATTTCCGATGAAGATAAAAACCACTGCGCTGGCATTACTCACTGCAATGGCGCTGGCAGGGTGTAGCGCACAAAACGTTGCCGCCCCACAGCCTGCGGCTGAAGTTCAAAAACCGGTGCCTGACGGCGTGCAAAAGCGTGAGCTGGCAAGCGGATTGTACGAAATGGCGCTCAGCCCGCAGGGCGACGCGCTGTATGTCGCAAGCGCAGAAGGCTTCAAAGATGTACAGGGCGGGATGGTTTACAAACTGGACCCGGCAACGCTGAAAACCCTCGGCGCGACCCACACAGATTTGAAAAACTTTGGTATGGCTCTGTCAGACGATGGCAAAACCCTGTTCGTTACGAATTCGCTGGACGGTGGCGTGAGCGCTATCGATACCGGTACCGGCAAGGTGCGCACGCGTTTGCTCTTCCCGGAGCGTAACGAGAAAGGTTTCCCTTACGGCGCGCGTGAGATCCTGCTGCACAACGGTTTGCTTTATATCGGCGGCGTTGCCGATCCGGCGCTGGTCTGGGTGGTTGACGCCAACACCATGAAGCTGAAAACGCGTATTAAAAACGCTGGCAAATGGGTAACCGGCCTGCACTGGTCTGCGCAAACTCAACGCCTGTACGTGGCGAATGGCGGCGGTGAAATCCTCGTTATCAATCCGCGCAATAATCGCATCGAGCAACGCTGGAAACCGCTGGGCGAAAAAGAGGCGCTGTTGCTGAATATCGCCGAAGATAGCGACACAGGGCGTCTGTTCGTCACCGATAACTCAAAAGCGAAAACCACACTGGTGCTGGATATTCACAGCGGCAAAGTACTGAAACAGCTTGAGGTGGGGGATTCGCTGGCGGTGAAATTTAACCCGAAACGCCATGAAATCTATATTACCCAACGCGAGTCCGGCAAAGTGCTTAGCCTGGATGCGACCAGCTATGCGGTGAAAAAGAGCTGGCCGTTGCCGCCGAACCCGAACAGCCTGCTGCTTTCTGCCGATGGTCAGGTCTTATATGTGACGGTCAAACAGGCCTTTAACAAAGATCACTCGACAGATGGCCCTGACAGCATCGTTCGCATCGATCTGAATAAATAATCCGCAGGCCCGGCGACGGGCCTTTTCTTCTCTTAACTTATTAAAATCAATATGAATAACACCCATAACCCTTTGCGCAAGACATTACTTGCGCTGGCAATTGGCGCGGTTGCCCACTCCTCTCAGGCTGCTACTGCGGATGCCGACACCAGTAATACTAAAGAAGAGACGATTGTTGTTCAGTCGACGGCGGGCGGCGAGTTTAAGCCCGGCGGCGATACGCTGGTTCCCGCTTATCTCGACGGCCAGGTTGCCCACGGCGGGCGTCTGGGAATTCTGGGCGAGCAAAACGCGATGGACGTCCCGTTTAACGTTATCGGTTTTACCTCGAAGCTGGTGCAGGATCAGCAGGCAAAAACGATTGCTGATGTGGTCAGCAATGACGCGGGCGTTCAGGCGGTGCAGGGGTACGGTAACTTTGCTGAAACCTACCGTATTCGCGGCTTTAAGCTCGACGGCGACGATATGCTGATGAGTGGCCTTGCGGGCGTGGTGCCGCGCCAGGTTGTCGATACGCAGATGCTGGAACGTGTAGAAGTGTTCAAAGGGGCGAATGCGCTGCTCAATGGTTCCGCGTCCTCCGGGGTTGGCGGCATGATAAACCTGGAGCCGAAACACGCAGAGGATACGCCAACTACGCGCGTCGGCGTGGATTACACCACCCGTTCGCAGGTGGGAGGCGCGCTGGATGTTGGTCGCCGCTACGGGGACAATAACCAGTTTGGCGTGCGTTTCAATGTGCTGCACCGTGAAGGTGATAGCGTGGTGAAATACGACCATCGCCGTACCACGGCGGCGTCTATTGGTCTTGACTACCGGGGCGAGCGCCTGCGCAGCTCTTTTGATTTCGGCTACCAGAAAAAGAGCTTCCACGGCGGCGAGATGGGGCTGAATATCAGCGAAGTGGATTTTATCCCTGCTTTACCCGATCCCAGAAAGAACTACAGCCAGAAGTGGGCGTTTAGCGATATCGAAAACGAGTATGGCATGGCGCGCGCAGAGTTTGATCTGAGCGATACGTGGACCGCCTACGCGGCGTTTGGCGGCCAGCACGCGCATGAAAAGGGCACTTACGGCGCGCCGAAACTGTTCGATGACGCGGGCAACGCCACCATCAGCCGTATGGATACTAACCGTATCCTCGACTCGTGGAGCGGTATGGGTGGCCTGCGCGGTAACTTTGATACCGGCTTTGTCTCGCATAAAGTTAATGTCGGCTACTCGGCCAACATCAAACAGGACAAAGTGGCCTGGACCATGTCGGACAAGGCAAAAAACCCGGTCGTTAATATTTATGATAATCACCCGGTGACCATCCCGGATAACGCCTCAGGCAGTAATAACTACAGCGATCCGCGCACCACCGCACGCTACCGCTCGCAGGGCTACACCCTGAGCGATACGCTCGGCGTGATGGACGATACGCTGCTGTTTACCGTTGGCGCGCGCTACCAGAAATTGTGGGTGCGTAACTACGACGGTAATAGCGGCGCGGAAACCACCACCGCACGCTATACCCAGGATCGCTGGATGCCAACCTACGGCGTGGTGTACAAGCCGTGGGAATTCGTCTCCTTATATGCTAACCATACCGAAGCCTTGCAGCCCGGCGGCGTCGCGCCGAAAGCGGCGGCTAACCGCTACCAGAGCGTGGGGATTGCGCACTCCAAACAGAACGAAGTCGGGGTGAAGACGGACTTTGGCCGTCTCGGTGGTACGCTGGCGTTATTTGAAATCAAAAAACCGGTCGGTATCCAGGACAGCGTAACGAATATCTATGCGCTGGATGGCGAGCAGCGCAACCGGGGGGTTGAGCTGAACCTGTTTGGCGAGCCGATGCTCGGCCTGCGTCTGAACGGCAGCGCGACATGGCTGGATGCGGAATTGAGCAAAACCAAAGATGGCATCAATCAGGGCCATCGTCCAATCGGGGTCGCGAAGTTCTACGGCGTGCTGGGCGCGGAGTATGATATCAAGCCGGTCGATGGTTTGACCGCGACAGCGAAAGTGAACTATAACGGTTCGCAGTATGTGGATAACGCCAATACCCGCAAGCTCGACAGTTACACCACGCTTGATTTGGGCGTGCGCTACCGCTTGCGTCTGAATCAGGCGCAAAACGAAATGGTCTGGCGCGTGGGCGTGGATAACGTGACCAATGAGAAATATTGGTCCAGCGTTGAAGACAACGGCGTGTACATTTACCAGGGCGAACCGCGCACGGTAAAAGTCTCAATGAGTTACGATTTCTGATAACACAGCCCGCCCCGGCGGGCTTTTTTATGCATTGCAGGCTACAACAGCGGGAGGCGAAGCTGGGCAGACGGTTCGTTTTCGACAAAATACTTGCGCACCCAGTCAATGCGCTCGCGCTGGCCGGGGAAGGGCAGCAGCGTTTTCGCTTCCTCAAACGTCACCCAGGCGTATTCACTGTGTTCGTGATTCAGCCGCACCTCACTTTTCTCATCCACCCAACCGACAAACAGCGGCACTAGCGTGATCGCGTTGCGGTGCGCTTCATAAAACTGTTCGCAGCAGTCGGCAGAATAGAGGCGGGTAAGCGTAAGCCCTGTCTCCTCACGGGCTTCACGCAGCGCGGTTTGCCAGGCGCTTTCTCCGGCCTCAATTCCGCCCGCAATCTGGCACCACTGGCCTTCTTGTGTGCTGCCGGTGCGCTTTAACAGCAGGACGCGGCAGCCATCAGCAAAATTGCACAGCACAAACAGCGCTATCGAAAAACAACGTACCGGGATCGTTTGTCGCACTCTGTTCTCCCTATAAACGTCTGAAAACAGCAGTATATCCTGCGCAAACGGCGCTGTCTGTTCGCCGGATGTTTATCTTTTCTTTTTATGCAACACAACATTTTCACAGCAGATCGGTTACAATCCCGCCACGGTCAGGCCCGTTTAAGGAGTGTTATATGCTGCAAAAACTGCGTACCCCGGAGGGGAAGAAATTCGTTATCGCAGTGGTGATTGTTTTTCTGATTGCCGTTAGCGTTATTTCGAAGGTGACGTTTGAAGGGGTGGAAGATCAGTACAACCTGCCGATGTCCCAATGGACGGTGTCGATGTATATCATGCAGGGCGCATGGGTCGCCATCTACAGCGTGATGTTTACCATTATCGGCTCGCTGCCTTTCGGTTTTTATTTTCTCGGCCCGAAAGACGATCGCGGTTAACGCCCTCGCCAGCTCTGGCAGTTCTTGCCGGAGCTCACATCAGATAAAAAATATTTTATTTAGCGCAAATCGCTATTGTAAGCCTCGCTTGTAGCTAAGTTAACTGCTACTACATTGAAGCGCGCGTTAGCGTGCTGACGTGCGCTGATGATGCCCGCCGTTACTCCTTTCTCACTTTTTTCCGCTGGTTAAAGATCAAAACGTAAACGCCGATAGAGCAGCATAAGGGAGTTCGTACTGAAAGGAACAATGATGACGTAAGGCTGACTCCAGGAGCGCCGTAATGGCCAGACAATCGGTAAATAAAAGAATGAGTACCCGCGCGCAAATGCTGCTGACGGGCGCCATCACTATCACACTGGGATTTGTGGTAACCATTGGTGTACTGAGCTGGCAATCCAGCACGGAACAGAAATCCCTCGCTGAACAATATTTACAACAGATTGCGCACAGCGAAGCGCTGAAAATCCAGCAGCAGCTCAGCTATGCCCGCGACGTCGCGCACAACCTTGGTCACAGCCTGATAGCCTTGCCTGAGGCGGGGGTCACCGATCGTAACGTGGCGGATAAAATGCTGGAATCCGCGCTGCGCGACAACCCGGATTACCTTTCCATTTCTGTTACGTTTGAAGAAAACGCGTTCGACGGGCGCGACGCCGAGTTTGCCGACAAGCCTGACCAGGCACCAAAGGGCCGCTACGCCATGTTTGTTGATCATGACGCCAGCGGCAACTACGCCATGCACCCGCTGCTGTCCATCTTTACCCCAGGCCAGGGCGATTACTATTTGCTGCCGCAGAAGAGCCGTAAAGATACGCTGATTGAGCCCTATACCTACGCCTATAATGGTGTGCCAACGCTGTTAACGTCCGTGGCGGCACCGATTGTGCGCGACGGTAAATTATACGCGGTGGCAACATCCGATATCTCGCTGGCTTCGTTGCAGGAGAAAGTGAACCAGATAAAACCCTGGGAAGGTGACGGCTACGCCATCCTGCTTTCCAGTGCGGGAAAAGTGATTTCTTACCCGGATAAGAGCCTGACCAGTAAGGATTACCCTGGCAAAACGCGCCAGTTCAGCAGCACTGTCGTCGAGCAAAGCGATCCGGTGCTTGGCGAAGACGCGCTGGTAACCTGGCAGTCCATCACCATCGGTAACAGCAGCGAGAGCTGGTATCTCGGCGTAGTGGCACCGGTCAGTAAGGTGATGGCGGCGGCCAACCGGCAGCTTATCAATGCGCTTATCCTGATGGTGATAAGTATTCTTCTGGTAAGCGCGCTGCTTGGTCTGGTCTTTAGCCGTAAAGTGCTCAAACCGATTGGCGGCGAACCGCTCGAAGGCGCGACCATCGCGCTGGCGGTGGCCGACGGCAAGCTCGATAACACCATTGCGGTAAAAGCACGCGATCGCAGCAGCCTGTTTTACGCGTTACACACCATGCAGGGACAGCTACGCCAGATTGTCGGGCAGATTAAAGAGGCCAGCGATGCTGTGCGCCAGGGGGCCGGGGAAATAGTCAGTGCGAACATTAACCTCTCGTCGCGTACCGAACAACAAGCGGCGGCGCTGGAGCAAACGGCGGCGAGCATGGAGCAATTTAGCGCAACCGTGAAGCACAATGCCGACAACGCTCACCATGCCACAGTGCTGACGGCCAACGCCACGCAGATTGCCAGCCGGGGTGAAGCGCTGGTCAGCCAGGTGGTACAAACCATGGCGCAAATTGACGACAGCGCGAAAAAGATTGGTGATATTACCGCGATTATTAACAGCATCGCTTTCCAGACAAATATTCTCGCGCTGAATGCGGCAGTCGAAGCGGCGCGCGCAGGTGAACAGGGGCGCGGCTTTGCCGTGGTCGCCTCGGAAGTGCGCAACCTGGCCCAGCGCAGCGCCGATGCGGTCAAGGAAATTGGCGCGCTGATTGAGGAGTCCGGCCAGCGTGTAGAGAATGGTGTACAGCTGGTCAACGATGCGGGCAAAACCATGCAAGAGATGACGGAAGCGGTGACCTCCGTGCAAACGATCATCAGCGAAATCGTCAGCGCTTCGGATGAGCAGGCCAAAGGCATCGGCCAGGTGACGATTGCGGTCAACGAGATGGATGGCGTCACGCAGCAGAACGCCGCGCTGGTTCAGCAAATGGCCGCCGCCGCCACATCGCTGGAAGAGCAGGCGCAGCAGCTTGCTCACAGCGTGCACCAATTCCGTCTGGCGGAGCACAACGCATAATGCGTAGCGCAGGGAAGGAAATTGTCAAGCTTCTCTGCGCATTTTTTTAACGACCAGGGCGTTTCAAATTCTTGCCAGTCATCACCTGAGATGTTAAAAGGTGCCCCTTCCATAAAATGCGTAAGGGGTAAGGACGTGAACAACGCGTCACAGGCAGCGGGTAAGTCGACCGGTGCCGAGTCGGGAGCATCACCGACATTGCAACGAGGTTTGAAAAACCGACATATTCAGCTGATTGCGCTGGGCGGCGCGATTGGCACCGGGTTGTTTCTGGGCATCGGTCCGGCTATTCAGATGGCCGGGCCTGCCGTGCTGCTGGGCTATGGCATCGCCGGTATTATCGCTTTTTTGATCATGCGCCAGCTCGGTGAGATGGTGGTGGAAGAGCCGGTTTCCGGGTCATTTTCCCATTTTGCGTACAAATACTGGGGGCCGTTTGCGGGGTTTCTGTCCGGCTGGAATTACTGGGCGATGTTTGTACTGGTGGGCATGGCCGAGCTGACTGCCGCCGGGATCTATATGCAGTACTGGTTCCCGGAGGTGCCGACGTGGATTTGGGCCGCGCTCTTTTTCGTCATTATTAACGCGGTCAATCTGGTCAACGTGCGTTTGTACGGTGAAACCGAGTTCTGGTTTGCGTTGATAAAAGTGCTGGCCATCATCGGGATGATTGGTTTTGGCCTGTGGATGCTCTTTTCCGGTAACGGCGGCGAGCGGGCGAGCTTCGATAACCTCTGGCGCTATAATGGTTTCTTTGCCACCGGCTGGCACGGGCTGGTCCTTGCGCTGGCGGTGATTATGTTCTCTTTTGGCGGGCTTGAGCTGATAGGTATCACTGCCGCTGAAGCCAGCGAACCGCAAAGCACCATTCCGAAAGCCATCAACCAGGTGGTGTATCGCATTCTGCTGTTCTATATCGGCTCGCTGGTGGTACTGCTGGCGCTCTATCCGTGGATCGATGTCAAAGCGAACAGCAGCCCGTTTGTGATGATTTTTCACGATCTTGACAGCAACCTGGTGGCATCGGTGCTGAATTTCGTGATTTTGGTCGCCTCGCTTTCGGTTTACAACAGCGGTGTTTACTCCAACAGCCGTATGCTGTTTGGCCTCTCCGTGCAGGGCAATGCGCCCGCCTTCCTCACCCGCGTGAGCCGCCGCGGAGTACCGGTTAACTCGCTCTTTCTGTCCGCTGCTATCACCTCGCTGGTGGTGCTGGTGAATTATCTGCTGCCGCAAAAAGCCTTTGGCATGTTGATGGCGCTGGTGGTGGCGACGCTGCTGCTGAACTGGATAATGATCTCGCTGGCACATCTCAAATTCCGCGCAGCCATGCGCCGCAAAGGGCGCGATCCACAATTTAAGGCGCTGATTTACCCGCTGGGTAACTACCTGTGCATCGCTTTTATGCTGATGATCCTGGTGCTGATGTGTACCCTTGAGGACATGCGCCTGTCAGCGATACTCCTGCCTGTGTGGATTGTTTTTCTCTTTATTGCCTTCAAACTGCTGCGCCGTTCACCCGCGCGCGCATAAGTTCTGCACTCCCGCCGCAACCGGCGGGAAATTTCCTGAAAATTCAGGCATCATAAGTGCTCTTATGTCAGCGTTTCGCGCTGGTTTTGATATCCCAGGAGTTTTGCCATGACCCGGCAAAGACAAGCCGATCTGTTTTTGGTGCTGACCACAATTATTGCGGCCTGCGGCTGGATTTTTTCGCGTGAAGCCATTGCCGGTATGCCGGTGTTTGCCTTTCTCGGCCTGCGTTTTTTTGGTGCCGCGCTGGTTTTGCTGCCTTTTTGCCGGGGGCAGCGCATTGCGTCGGAGAAATACAGCCAGGTTATCATTAGCGGTCTGTTGATGGCGCTGAACCTGTGCCTGTGGATTTGGTCGGTTTCGATAACCACCTCGCTGGGCGAAGGTGCGTTTATTATGAGTTTATCGATGCTGTTCGTGCCGCTGGTGGCGTGGGTGATGATGAAAGTGCGCCCGGCGCGGGCGTACTGGGAATGCCTGCCGGTCGCGGTCATCGGCCTGGCATTGCTGAGCCTGCACGCGCCCGTCAGCTTTAACCCAAGCCAGGGCTGGTTCTTACTGACGGCGTTCGTGCAATCAATCTACTTCTGTTACACCAGCCGCTGCGCCAGGGAAGTACCGCTGCTGCCTCTGACCGCTGCGCAACTGGCCATTACCGGTATCGCCGGGCTTTTGATTTCCGCTCTGTTTGAAAGCTGGACGCAGCCTTTTAGCGCGGGTACGGCGATGTGGCTTGCCGCGAGTATCTTGATTGCCACCAGCCTGCGTTTCGGCCTGCAGTTGCAGGGGCAAAAATATGCCGCCGTAGCCAGCGCGGCCATTATTATGGTGCTGGAACCTCTGTTAACCGTGATCGCCGCTTCCCTGTGGTACGGCGAACGGTTGCCGCTGCAAAAAATTATGGGCGGCGTGTTAATCCTGCTGGCGCAGATTTGGTTTCGCTGGCGGATGGTCGCACGGTTACCGTCAAAGGTGTAACGTGCCTGCCAGCACCGTATGCGACGCGCCGCTTATCAACACACGCTGATTATCAAGCGTAAGCGTTAATCTGCCTCCGCGTGCAGATGCCTGCCAGGCGGTAAGTGTGTGCTTACCAAGGCGTGCTGACCACCAGCTCGCCAGCGCGCAGTGTGCAGAGCCCGTGACCGGGTCTTCATTGACGCCAACCCAGGGCGCGAAGTAGCGCGACACCATATCGTACTCTGCTTCCCCTGGCGCGGTGACCGCCACGCCACGGCCGGGCAGGGCGGCAAGCGCCTGAAAGTCCGGTTGCAGCGCGCGCACGGTCTGCGCATCATTCACCACCACGAGCTGCTTTTCGCCAAACGTGCCGTAATCACTGACCTGATCAGGTGCCAGCCCCAGCGCGGTAAGTAACGCCAGCGGTGCCGCTGCCTGCATCTGCGGCGTCAACAGCGGAAAATCAAGCGCGACAGAATCAGGGCTTGCCGTGGCGCTTAAAGGGCCGGAAAGCGTGCGGAAAGTGACCGTTTCGCCATCGTGCAGTCGCCCGGTCTGGTGCAGAATATGCGCGGTCGCCAGCGTGCCGTGGCCGCACAAATCCACTTCCACCTTCGGGGTAAACCAGCGCAGGTTATTATCAGACAGCCGAAGAAAAGCGGTTTCCGACACCGCCATCTCATCAGCTATCCGTTGCATCAGCGCCGTGTCCAGCCCTTGTTGCGTAATGCATACCGCCGCCGGATTGCCGGAAAAAGGCCGCGCGCTAAAGGCATCAACCTGGTAAATATCAAGCTTCACCGTAACACTCCATTTGATAACAAACGGATAACATACGCTGTTTTTAGCCGGCCGGATAGTCGGCGCCGCAGGGAGAGGGAAGGGATTAAGGGCGCAGCCGTTTTTGCTCTTTGCGCGCCAGGCCATTGACGACCAGATCCCAGGAGTCCTGAATCAGCGATGCCAGCAGCGCTTCGTCGATGGCATCGCTGGCAAAAACCGAGATCCAGTGCTTTTTGTTCATATGATATCCAGGCTCAATACCGGCATAGATTTGTTGATTAAGCAGGGATTTTTGCGGCTCGGCTTTCATTGTTACCATTGGCCTGCCGTGGGCGGTGGTGGTCATCATAAAAATTTTGCCGCTCACTTTGAACACATCGTGCTCCGGGCCAAACGGCCAGCAGTGTTCGGTAAAGGGCAGTTCAAGCGCAAGGCGATGCGCGCTGGCCTGCAAGGTTTTACTGTCCATCGTGGCTCTCGCTTGCCAGTGCGCGCCACATCGCTTCAAAACCGAGATTTTTGAACTCCTTAGCGCGGGCGGGTTCACGGCTGGCAAAATTAATCGTCGTGTCTGCAAGCGTTAAGAAGATGGCATCGCCAAACGGTGCAAACTCATCCGAGAGAAAAACCGGCAGCACCGAGCGGTGGCACAGCTCGTGAAGTTCGGGGAACATTTCGCTGACCTGCTGTTTGGTCGCTGCGGTGAGTTTTTCGCTAATCGCAATCTGGCGCACCGCGTGATGCGCATTCGGGTGGCGGATCCCCCAGTCGATATAGCTGTTCCAGATAGAATGCGTGTGCTCTTTTGGTGCGGACAGGGAACGGTCAAGATTGGCCAGCATAGTGCCGCACAGATCCGCTTTTAAATGCAGGTAAAGTGCGTTGAGCAAATCGTCTTTGGTGGCGAAGTAGCGAAACAGCGTACCCTCGGCAACGCCCGCACGACGGGCTATTAGCGCGGTGGAGGCGGCTATCCCGGACTGGGCAATCGCTTCGGTTGCTGCTTCAAGTAATGCTTGTTTTTTATCCTCACTTTTCGGACGAGCCACTACACTTTCCCTCACAAACTCTAAAAACCTCGATTGAAGCATGCCCTCTGTCACGCTGCAACGTCGAACGTCAAAGAATGAAAATCATCTTGACGGTTTGCCGCCTCTTTCTATAATGAGTGCTTACTCACTCATAATCAAGTGTCACCAGCGTCGTATCCATGGAAAGGTGCGATTTTGTCGGGTCAGGATATGAAACGTCTTAATATCAGCGTGGTTCTTGTTATGCTTGTTGTCGGTGCGGCAAGTTTGCCTTTTGTTCTGAATGCCGGTTTTGGCCAGCCGCCGCAAGGCGAGCAGCTTACAGAAGTCGAAAAATCACCTCAGTACCATGACGGAAAGTTCCATAACGCGTTACCCACACCTGGCTTTACCGGTAAGAAAAATATGCTGGCTGCCTGGTGGAATTTTCTGGTGACTAAACGCGAGAACGCGCGCCCGCAGCAGCCGCTGCCGATGGTGCTTACCGATCTGGCCGCGCTACCTCTTGAGCAGGACACGCTGGTGTGGATGGGACACTCCTCATGGTATCTCCAGCTGGCGGGCAAACGCATTCTGATTGATCCGGTGCTGAGCAATTACGCTGCGCCATTTTCATTTCTGAACAAAGCGTTTGCCGGGAATTATGCCTGGACGGCAGAAAGCCTGCCGGAGATAGACCTGCTGATTATCTCTCACGATCATTACGATCATCTGGATTACGCCACGATTAAGGCGCTGAAGCCGAAAATTAAACAGGTGATTACACCGCTTGGCGTGGGATCGCACTTGCGCTACTGGGGGGTAAACCCGGCGATCATTCAGGAAGCGGACTGGCAGCAAAGCATTCCTTTTAGCAATGATTTGTCGGTGCATGTGTTACCGGCCCGGCACTTTTCCGGGCGAGGCCTTAAGCGTAACCAGACGCTGTGGGCGAGCTTTATGTTTGTCACCCCTGAGCGCAAGGTTTATTACAGCGGTGACAGCGGATATGGCCCGCATTTTAAGGCTATCGGCGAGCAGTTTGGCTCGGTGGATGTCGCCATTATGGAGAACGGTCAGTATGACGAAGACTGGAAGTACATCCATATGATGCCGGAACAAACCGCGCAAGCGGCAGAAGATCTTCACGCACGCGCGGTGCTACCGGGCCACGCGGGGCGTTTTGTGTTAGCTAAACATACCTGGGACGATCCGTATAAGCGACTGGCGCTCGCAAGCCAGGGCAAACATTATCGCTTACTCACACCGAGGCTGGGCGAACCGGTGCTTGCGGCAGACGATGCGCAAGTTTTCCGCGCCTGGTGGGAATAAACCGTACCAATCGAAGAGCAGAGGGGGAGCATAGTATGACTATTTCCGCTCAGGTTATCGACACTATCGTCGAGTGGATCGACGAGAACTTACATCAACCATTACGTATTGATGATATTGCAGCCCATGCGGGGTATTCCAAATGGCATCTGCAACGGCTTTTTATGCAGTACAAAGGGGAGAGTCTCGGGCGCTATATTCGTGAGCGCAAATTATCGCTCGCGGCAAGGGATCTGCGTAACACCGATCAGAAAGTTTATGATATTTGTCTTAAGTATGGCTTTGATTCGCAGCAGACCTTTACCCGTATCTTCACCCGTACTTTCAACCAGCCGCCGGGCGCATACCGGCGGGAAAACCACCAACCCACGCATTAAGCGTCTGCGATAAAAACCGGCTTTAATAGCCGGTTTTTTTTACTCAGCGATAGCCTGTTCAATGCCCAGACGGGTTAAAAAACCACGAATGCCTTCACGCGCCAGCATGTGCGCAAGCTGTTGTTGCTCGTTGTCCGTCATATTCTGTAATACGCGGATGATTTCCGGCAGCAGCCCGCTTTCGCTGGTGCTGATATACGGCACGGCCGGTTCTGTTACCGCGTAAGGTGAATGACGCTGGCGCATGGTGGGCGTTTTCATCACAAACTGACGCACGTGCTTATCAATGATAATAAGCCTGGCGCGGCCACCTTTTACGCCGGGTATCAGTTCCGTTGCCCATCCTTGTTCGCGCACCCAACGGTTCACGGTCTGTTTTGCAACGCCGAGAAAATCCGCTAACTCTTCGGTGGTCATTTTATTGGCAAGTTTCATCATATTATTTCTGATCGCGGATCCCCAGACGTTGCAATAAACCTGTTATGCCGTCACGTAATAGCAGCGAGGCCAACTGTTTTCGTTCGGTATCGGTCATTTCCTTTACCAGCGTCATAAGCAACCGATCCAGCGAGGTATCGTTCGTCGCGTTACTCCAGGGTTGTGTTTCAGTGCGCTGCGCGCTGCGAATAAAAGCGCGTACTTGTTCATTGACATGAACCAGGCGCGCTTTTCCACCCTGCACACCCGGTTTTGGTGAGGTGATCCAGCCTTCCTTGCGCACCCATTTATTAATCGTTTGCCGGCTATAACCTGTGATGCTGGCTAACTCTTCTGGTGTCATTCGTTCCTTGAGCATGTAATTTCCCGAATTGTTGTAGGGGTAATTAGTGGTTCATGTTATAGCACCATTTTAAAAGAAAATGTGACAGGTTTAACTACTGGCTGTGAGGATCTTCGCAATGTCGTTTAATTGCATGCTTTTTCAGCGATTAGTTGCCAGCGGGCGATTTTGCCGTTGACACCTGGCAAGGGAATTCATATTATGCCGCCCGTCAACACGACAGCTTTACGCAACGGGGCTATAGCTCAGCTGGGAGAGCGCTTGCATGGCATGCAAGAGGTCAGCGGTTCGATCCCGCTTAGCTCCACCAAAATCCGCTCCCGACGGATTTGGCGCGTAAAGAAAGAGAACTATCGTGGGGCTATAGCTCAGCTGGGAGAGCGCTTGCATGGCATGCAAGAGGTCAGCGGTTCGATCCCGCTTAGCTCCACCAAATTTCAACCCTCGCATTTATGCGGGGGTTTTTCGTTTTATCCATCTCTATTATTTTTCTTGAAATATCCACTCGTATTAGCACAGAAAAGCGGCAGTATTAGAATCTTTTTATGCTGTTAGCAACTTGCGAGACGAAATAAATAAACCTATTATTTTGAGGTCTTTTTATCTGTTTAAACCGGGTCATTTTATTATTGCCGATGAAATTCAAAAAAGACCATTTCGTGAGAAAATTTTTCTTTGCACTAATTCTGTGTTTGGTGACCATTCCCATTGCTCGCTATTTATCTCCGCGCGCAGTTGTTGACTCCAGTGAGGTTTATCTCGCATGGTTGCCCCTTTGTATTGTTATCGCGATTCTTTTAATATTCGGCCGCCATGGAATATTACCATTAATCATAAGTTTCGCGCTGATCAACGAATGGTATTTTAATTTACACCTGGTCGAAGGCACGGTGCTGCTCGTTTGCCAGTTGTTCCCGGTATTTCTGGTCTGCGGGTTAATGCGCTGGCAGATGGGCAGACGTTGGCGACATGGTGTTCCTAATAAAAATATGGGGATACGTATACTGTGGCTCTGTTTTCTTGTGCCCATAGGTATAAAAACCGCAATGTATATTGCTGGCGTATGGTTTAACTATCCTGTTTATTTAGCGAATTTTTTTAGTACCGATTCGATTATCTATTCCATCATCGATACCCAGAGTTTAATTTGTTCCGTACTGATTTTTGCCCGAGTAATCTATTACCTGTTACGGATGATCGTTGGTCCACGGTTTGCGCGTGTGTTCTGGCAAAAAACGTTTGTACCCGTGCTATCAGCTAAAAATCGCCGATTTACATTAGGCTGGGTAGCAACGTTGGCTGTTATGGTTCTTATTCTTTGTTTACCTTATAAATCTGACTATGTAGCGGGTTATCTTGTTCCGGTTATTTTTATTTGGTTCACGCTGGGGATTAATCGGCTAAATTTAACTTTCATTACGCTGACCTGGGCAATAACTGCTTTTATGCTATTGGCCTATAACGATAATTTCCTGCATGGTGTACATACTGATTACTCGCTGGCATTCGTTATGTCAGTGTTGATTTGTTTTAACGTTAGCATCCTGTATATGACTCGTATGTTTAACCGCAGCGAATGGTTGAGGCAGCGTTGGGAAGCGCAGGCGTTGACCGATCCGCTAACCGGTTTGCCCAACCTGCGCGCGTTTGAAAAAGAGCTTGAAGAGAGGCCCAGTGGGATCGTCTGTTCCATACATATGAAAAATGTTGAGTTCCTCAGTCGGCATTTTGGCCTGCTGATGCGTGTATATGTTAAACAGACCATCACTCAGGATCTCAAGCCTCTATTAATGGAAGGTGAGAAAATCTATCAGCTACCGGGAAGTGAACTGCTGCTGAAATTGAACGAGTCGGATACGCAGGCACGCTTGCACAATATTATTGATTTCCTTAATAGCCGACATATCTTCTGGCATGACTTTGAACTGGATATTGAGTTTGGTGCTTCGTGGGGGGAACTACGCGGTTCCGGAGAGGCGCTGCACCAAATGCTGGGGCAGCTTAGCTGGCTTTCCGAGGAGGCAAGCGCAGAGCATCAATTGTTAGGGCTGTCCCACAGTTTGCAAGTGGTTACTGACCAGACAACGGAACGTGTTCTGTTGCTGAACAAAGTCAAAAGGGCGCTGGATGAAAACGGTATTGCGCTATATGGCCAGCCTATTGTAGATCGCAATGGGGAGGGGTATCAGGAGATCCTCACTCGACTGGTAAGCGATGGCGAGCTGATGACGCCGGACCAGTTTATCCCGATTATCGCACAATTTAACCTGAGCAGTCGTTTTGACATGCAAGTGGTCGAGAGTTTATTGCGATGGATGCAAGCACACCCGCGCCCCAGCGACTATGCGCGCTTCTCGGTCAATCTGATGCCGATGACCATTATGTCAAAAGATTTCGTTCAGCAACTGCTCAAATTGTTTGAACGCTACAGCGTAACGCCGAAGGAGGTGATTATTGAGATCACCGAAGAACAGGTGTTCTCGGATTCGGAAGCAAATATGCGCAATATCCAGCAACTGCGCGCGGCAGGTTTCAAAATCGCGATTGATGACTTTGGGACCGGTTACTCCAACTTTGAACGTCTGAAACAACTGCAGGCAGATATCATTAAAATCGATGGTTGTTTTGTGCGGGATATTTTGCAGGACGCGCAGGATGCGATGATTGTGAAGGCGATTTGCGAGCTGGCGAAGGCGAAATCCCTGTCGGTTGTCGCCGAATATGTGGAAAACGCCGAGCAGCGCGAGCTATTGTTGCGATCAGGTGTCGACTATTTGCAGGGCTATTTGCTCGGTAAACCGCAGCCGTTGCCGGAATAAAAAACCGGGAAAGCTCCCGGTTTTTTAATGCCTTGTGACGATTAGATAACCAGCGCGGTAATGGCCGCAGACAGCACGCTCACAAGCGTTGAGCCGTACACCAGTTTCAGACCAAAGCGTGAAACCACGTTGCCTTGCTCTTCGTTCAGGCCTTTAATCGCCCCGGCGATGATACCAATAGAAGAGAAGTTGGCAAAAGAGACCAGGAACACGGACAGGATCCCTTCTGCACGCGGCGAGAGCGTTGCAGAGATTTTCTGCAGATCCATCATCGCCACGAATTCGTTAGAGACCAGTTTGGTCGCCATAATACTGGCCACCTGTAACGCCTCATGCGCCGGTACACCAAGCACCCATGCAACAGGGTAGAAGATATAACCCAGCAGCCCCTGGAAGGAGATACCGAGCACGGCGGCAAACAAGGCATTCAGGCCGGAAATCAGTGCGATAAAACCGATCAGCATCGCCGCAACGATAATTGCCACTTTAAAGCCCGCAAGAATGTATTCACCGAGCATTTCAAAGAAGCTCTGACCTTCATGCAGGTTAGCCATTTGCAGATTTTCTTCGCTGGCATCCACGCGGTAGGGATTGATAAGCGACAACACAATAAAGGTGCTGAACATATTAAGCACCAGCGCGGCGACCACATATTTGGGGTCCAGCATCGTCATATACGCACCCACGATAGACATGGATACCGTCGACATAGCGGTCGCGGCCATGGTGTACATGCGGTTGCGGGACATTTTGCCGAGGATATCTTTATAGGCGATAAAGTTTTCTGACTGCCCCAGGATCAGTGAACTGACCGCGTTAAACGATTCCAGCTTACCCATGCCGTTAATTTTCGACAGCACCGTACCAATCGCACGGATAACAATCGGCAGCACGCGAATGTGTTGCAAAATACCAATCAGCGCAGAAATAAAGACTATCGGGCACAGGACCTTCAGGAAGAAGAAGGCCAGACCTTCGTCATTCATCTTACCGAACACGAAGTTGGTACCTTCGTTAGCGAAGCCGAGCAGTTTTTCAAACATCTCCGAGAAGCCTTTGACAAAGCCCAGGCCAATGTCAGAGTTCAGGAAGAACCACGCCAGTAAAACCTCAATCACCAGCAGTTGAATAACAAAACGGATACGGATTTTTTTGCGATCGCTGCTCACGAGCAATGCAAGCAGCGCGACAACGGCAAGCGCCAGAACAAAGTGCAAAACGCGGGACATGTTTGCTCCAAATATGAGACGAGTAGAAATTTCGTGCACATTCTATGTAACAAGCTAAAAGAAAACGAGATCAAAGCCACACTATATTAAAGTCCTGTGACCCGTCTCAAAATTAGCGATCAACTATACATTTGGTTTATGTTATGAGGCGGTATGTAAAGTTAACTTTAGCTGCTAAACTATTAACATAACGCGGCGGCTATTCCTGTTGCCGTGGTCACCATTCTTAACTTTTTGGTCCCTCTATTGTTTCTGGCTATCAAATAAATCAGGTAAAACGCTAACAAATGATCTTGATAATCATTCGCATTTTGCTAGCATCAAACATAGCAAAGGCTATATTTGGGAGCAAAAAATGAACAATAGTCGCGTAGAGAGTGGCAGCGGGCGGGCCGCGCGCAAGCTCCGGTTCGCGTTAATGGGCCCCGCGTTCATTGCGGCGATTGGCTATATCGATCCCGGTAACTTTGCCACGAATATTCAGGCGGGGGCGACATTCGGCTACCAGCTGTTGTGGGTGGTCGTGTGGGCTAACCTGATGGCGATGCTGATCCAGCTGCTTTCAGCCAAGCTGGGTATTGCGACCGGGAAAAACCTCGCAGAGCAGATACGCGACCGCTATCCGCGCCCGCTGGTGTGGTTTTATTGGGTGCAGGCGGAAATCATCGCCATGGCAACCGATCTGGCGGAATTTATCGGCGCGGCCATCGGTTTTAAACTGGTGCTCGGCGTGAGTTTATTACAGGGCGCGGTGCTGACCGGGATTGCCACCTTCCTTATCCTGATGTTGCAACGGCGTGGGCAAAAACCGCTGGAAAAAGTGATTGGCGGGCTGCTGCTGTTTGTTGCTGCGGCGTATATCGTGGAGCTTATCTTCTCGCAGCCGAAAGTTGCCGAGCTGGCGAAAGGGATGGTTATCCCGACCCTGTCCGGCACCGAAGCGGTGTTCCTTGCCGCCGGGGTTCTGGGGGCAACGATTATGCCGCATGTTATCTACCTGCACTCATCGTTGACGCAGCATCTGCATAAAGGATCGCAGCAGGAGCGTTACTCCGCAACGAAATGGGATGTCGGCATTGCCATGACGATTGCCGGGTTTGTTAACCTGGCGATGATGGCAACGGCGGCAGCGGCATTCCATTTTAATGGTCATACCGGTATTGCGGATCTCGATCAGGCTTACTTAACGCTGGAGCCGTTATTAAGCCATGCGGCGGCGACAATTTTTGGTCTCAGTCTGATGGCGGCAGGACTCTCCTCCACGGTGGTCGGCACCCTGGCAGGCCAGGTGGTGATGCAGGGATTTGTGCGCTTCCATATTCCGCTGTGGGTGCGTCGTGTCGTGACAATGCTGCCTTCTTTTATTGTTATCTGGCTGGGGCTGGACCCGACGCGCATCCTCGTGCTGAGCCAGGTGTTACTGAGCTTTGGTATCGCGCTCGCGCTGGTGCCGCTGCTGGTCTTCACCAGTAACCGCCAGATAATGGGGGAGCTGGTGAACACCCCGCTGGTGAAACGCACCGGCTGGCTGATTGTTATACTGGTCGTGACCCTGAATGCCTGGCTGCTGATTGGCTCTATCACCGGCATATAAGAAAAGGAGCGCATGCGCTCCTTTCTGTTAATAATGGCCTGTTAGTGATGGTGGCTTCGCCCCTTACCACGATGCTCGTGACGATCGTGTCGGCCGTCACGGTAGCCGCGCTCATAAGCCTTACGGTTATCCCACCCGCGATGCAGGCCGCGATCGTGTCGATGCCAGCGATTGCCGCGCCACTCATAGTTGCGGCCCCAGTAATCACGGTCGCGCCAGCGCCCGCCATCCCAGTAGTTACCATAATGGTCGCGATCGCCAATTTGCAATTTAACGGACGGCAACAGGGTGATTTCGCCAGCATGAGCGACAAGCGGTGCTGAAGCCATTAACACTGCTGCCAGAATCAGTGACCTGAACATAATTTTCTCCTTCACGATCGGGCCAAAAGGCCTGTTACAGTAATATTACGAGGCCGTTAAATTCCGTATTAGTGGCGCAACTCCTAAATCGTTAAGGACAGCACTTTTTGCTAAATTTTGCTATTTCACTGCGCTAAGAAGCGTGTCGATTTCCGCTAACTCGGCCTGATTAAACTGGCGGTTTGCCAGCATTCCCACCGCATCATCCAGCTGGCTGGTTTTACTGGCACCAATCAACACCGACGTCACGTTATTGTTGCGCAGCACCCAGGCCAGCGCCATCTGCGAAAGCTTCTGCCCACGTTTTTGCGCAAGCGTATTTAGCGCCTCCACCAGCGCTCTTTTTTCTTCGGTTATCTGCTGCGGGTTCAAAAAACGGCTCGCGCTGGCTGCGCGGGAGTCTGTCGGAATACCGTGCAGATAACGATCGGTGAGCTGCCCACCCGCCAGCGGGGAAAAAGCAATACTGCCGACGCCTTTTTCCTGCAGCAGATCTAACAACCCGGCTTCAGCGCTGCGCTCCAGCATGGAGTATTTCGGCTGATGAATCAGGCACGGCGTGCCAAGATCGTTAAGGATATCGATAGCCTGGCGCGCCTGTTCGGTAGGATAGTTCGAGATCCCGACATACAACGCTTTCCCCTGGCGCACGATATGATCCAGCGCGCGCATCGTCTCCTCAAGCGGTGTTTGTGGGTCCGGGCGGTGATGATAAAAAATATCCACATACTCAAGCCCCATGCGCCGCAGGCTCTGATCGAGGCTGGCAATCAAGTATTTGCGCGAACCCCAGTCACCGTACGGGCCGTCCCACATGGTGTAACCGGCTTTACTGGAGATGACCAGCTCATCGCGCACGTTGTGAAAATCTTCCTGCAAGATGCGGCCAAAATTGCGTTCAGCGGAGCCGGGCGGGGGGCCGTAGTTATTGGCCAGATCGAAATGGGTAATGCCGAGGTCAAACGCGTGGCGCAGAAGCTGGCGGCTATTTTCCAGTAAAGTCGTGTCGCCGAAGTTGTGCCACAGCCCGAGCGAAATGGCCGGAAGCTTCAAACCGCTGTTGCCGCAGCGATGGTAAGTCATCTTTTCATAACGTGCAGAATCTGCCTGATAAACCATGCCGTTGTCCCTTATTGAGTGAGTGTATACGTTTACACACTACTCAACAGCTTACACCGCCGGGACGCGTAAAGCTTGCTTTCCACCGCTATCGCTAACTATATCCTGGACAGTTATCACAGTTCTCTAATACTCAAATAAGCGCCACTATTCTAAGGATAAATGCTATGCAACCCCTCTATACCGTAGGCGATTATTTGCTGGACAGACTTGCTGGCTGTGGAATCTACCATCTCTTCGGTGTTCCAGGAGATTATAATCTGCAATTTCTGGATAGCGTGATCCAGCACCCTGCGGTGCGCTGGGTAGGCTGCGCCAATGAGCTGAACGCGGCCTATGCCGCCGATGGTTATGGCCGTTGCCAGGGCGCGGGGGCGGTGCTCACCACGTTTGGCGTTGGCGAGCTGAGCGCTATCAACGGTATCGCCGGAAGCTTCGCCGAATATGTCCCGGTATTGCACATCGTTGGTGCCCCTTGCCGCGCTGTTCAGCAGCGGGGTGAACTGTTGCACCACACGCTGGGCGATGGTGACTTCTACCATTTCTGGCGCATGAGTGAGCCGGTCACGGCGGCGCGCGCCATATTAACGCCACAAAATGCCTGCGAGGAAATTGACCGCGTTATCCGTACGATGCTGACCGAGTCACGCCCGGGTTATCTAATGCTGGCCGCTGATGTGGCAAAACTTCCCGCCACGCCGCCAGACTCAGCTCTGGCATCCGTTACCCCGCAGAGACCGAACGCGCGTCTGGACGCGTTTCGCCGCAGTGTTGAAGAGATGCTTTCACGCAGCCCGCGTATAGCGTTACTGGCAGATTTCCTTGCACACCGCTTTGGCGTGCAGGCTCTGTTGCAAGAGTGGATGAAAGATTGCCCCCTTCCTCACGCCACCTTGTTAATGGGAAAAGGGCTGTTTGATGAAACGCAGGATGGGTTTGTGGGCACTTACAGCGGTGGCGCGAGTGAAAAGCCGGTGCGTAAAGCTATCGAAGAGGCGGATACGATTATCTGCGTCGGCGCGCGCTTTAGCGATACGCTCACCGCCGGTTTTACCCAGCAGTTACCGGATGAGCGGACGATTGATATTCAGCCGTTTGCCGCGCGTGTGGGTCAGCAATGGTTCAGCGGCGTTGCGATGTACGAGGCGGTGAGCGTGCTGATTTCGGTATGTCGCAGCAAACCCCGCAACGCGCTAACGAAGCCGGAGGCACCTGCGACACCAGCGCATCAGCAGCAGAGCATACTGGATCAGGCGAGTTTCTGGCATACCGTACAGGCATTTATTCGCCCCGGCGATATTATTCTGGCCGACCAGGGCACCGCTGCGTTTGGCGCGGCGGCGTTGCGCTTGCCCGCGCAGGTCGACTTTCTTGTCCAGCCTTTATGGGGATCGATAGGTTTTTGCCTGCCCGCCGCCTTTGGCGCGCAGACCGCGTTTCCGGCGCGTCGAACTATCCTTATCACCGGTGATGGCGCAGCACAGCTTACCATTCAGGAGCTGGGGTCGATGCTACGTGATGGGCTGCGACCGATTATTTTACTGCTGAATAATGACGGGTATACCGTCGAGCGCGCCATTCACGGCGCGCAACAACGCTATAATGACATCGCACGCTGGAACTGGACGCATTTGCCCCACGCGCTCAGCCACAACTGCCAGGCCGAGTGCTGGCGGGTTAACGAAACGGTGCAACTCGCGCAGGCGCTGGAAGCCGCTGAACGTCATAACCGACTGGCGTTGATTGAAGTGATGTTGCCGAAAGCCGATCTTCCCGCACTCCTGCGCGACGTCACGCAGGCTTTGGGATCGCGAAATAGCCATCAGTGAGAATGGGCTGAAACGATACGGTTAATCTGTGACGAAGATCGATAATCCTGGGGTACTCGTGATATGGTCGTTGTTGTTAAAGCGCCTTGAATTTACAGTGTGCCAAAGAAATATTCTGACTTCAGCGGAGCCGTAAAAGAATGACTAAATATGCTTTAGTGGGGGATGTGGGCGGCACGAACACGCGTCTGGCGTTGTGCGATGTCGACAGTGGTGACATCTCCCGGGCCAAAACCTACTCCGGCCTTGATTATCCAAGCCTGGAAGCCGTGGTACAGGTGTATCTCCAGGAGCATGATGTTAGCGTCGAAGCAGGTTGTATTGCGATAGCGTGCCCCATAACCGGTGACTGGGTGGCAATGACCAACCATACCTGGGCATTTTCTATCAACGAGATGAAAAAAAATCTGGGCTTTGCTCATCTTGAGATAATCAACGATTTCACCGCGGTGTCGATGGCTATCCCGATGCTGAAAAAAGAGCATCTTATCCAGTTCGGCGGCAGCGAGCCTGTCGATGGCAAGCCGATTGCTGTTTATGGCGCGGGTACCGGTCTTGGCGTCGCGCATCTGGTGCATGTGGATAAACGCTGGGTCAGCCTGCCGGGCGAGGGCGGTCACGTGGACTTCGCGCCAAACAGTGAAGAAGAGGGGATTATCCTGGAGGTGCTGCGCGAAGAGATAGGCCATGTGTCTGCCGAGCGTGTGCTCTCAGGTCCTGGGCTTGTCAATTTATACCGCGCGATTGTCAAAGCCGACGGTCGTCTGCCGGAAAACCTGCAGCCGAAAGATATCACCGGGCGAGCGCTGGAAGACAGCAGCACCGATTGCCGCCGCGCCCTGGCGCTGTTTTGCGTGATTATGGGCCGTTTTGGCGGCAACCTGGCGCTGAATCTCGGCACCTTTGGCGGGGTCTATATCGCCGGTGGCATCGTTCCTCGTTTCCTGGATTTCTTCACCGCGTCCGGTTTTCGCGGTGGGTTTGAGGATAAAGGGCGCTTTAAATCCTACGTTCAGGACATCCCGGTGTATCTGATTGTGCACGATAACCCTGGCCTGCTCGGCTCCGGCGCACACCTGCGCCAGACCCTGGGTTACTATCTCTAAAGATCCATTAACTGGCGGAATTCTTTCACTTTGCTGCGGCTGACGGGCACCTGAAAATCGAGGTCCCGCAGCCGTAAAATATAGGTATTGTTAAACCAGGGTTCTATCTCGCGGATTTTATCCAGATTGACGCAGTACGAACGGTGGCAGCGGAAGAAGTGGGCGGGCGGTAATTTGCTGCAAAACTCCGTAATGTTCATTGGCATCACGTAGGATTCCCGCTTCGTGTACACGAAGGTCATCTTCTCATGCGCCTCAGCATAATAAATATCATGAATGCTTGTAACGATAATGCGCTCGTCTTTCACCAGATTGATAGTGGCGTTTTCTCGCGGCGCTGGGCTGGCAACCTGCGTGGATTGCGGCTGTCCGGCGGCTTCCAGCTTTTGCAGCATGCTGATGATCCGCGACTCCTGGTAAGGTTTGAGAATATAGTCAAACGCTTCCAGTTCAAAGGCTTCCACCGCGTGCTCTTTCCATGCGGTGATAAACACAATAAAGGGTTTTTCGGCGAACTGGCTGATGTTTTTCGCCAGCATAACGCCATCCAGTGACGGGATATTGATATCCAGGAAAATCACATCAACTTTATTGTTTTGCAGAAACTTCAGTACATCGAGGCCGTCATCAAACGAGGCGACAATCTCCATCTGGCTGTGCTCTTTTATCAACCAGCTTAGCTCCTGCTGGGCGAGAAACTCATCTTCAACAATGATGGCTTTCATCGACTTCTCCCGGTTAAGGCAACAAGGTGGCGGTGGGCGAGACGGATTTTCGCGGCACGTAAAAAGCGATTTCTGTGCCAGGCGTTAAACGGCGGATATGCAATCCTTCGCCGTAAAGCAATTTTACGCGCTGATGCACATTCAGCAGGCCAATTTTATTCCCCGGCATCTCGTCGGCTTCGACTCTGGCAATCATCTCCGGCGCGATACCGTTGCCCGTGTCCCGCACGGCAATGCGCACCCGATTACCGCACTCTTCCACGCAGATGGTGACCACGCCTTTTCCTTTACACGGCTGGATGCCATGCACGATGGCGTTCTCAACCAGCGGCTGAATAAGCAGGCTGGGAATAAGGCAACTCACTTCTTCATCTATGTCATAAATAACCGTCAGCTTGTCGCCAAAACGGGCCTGTTCAATCGCAATATAGTCTTTGATTTGGTACAACTCTTTTTTGATATCGATCTGTTCATCGTCTTTTAATTCAATGTTATAGCGCAGATAGCGCGACAAATTAAAGATCAACTGCCGGGCGGTGTCCGGATTCAGGCGAATGGAAGAAGAGATTGCGTTTAACGCATTAAACAAAAAGTGCGGGTTGATTTTACTTTGCAGCGCGCGCAGTTCCGCTTTATTCGCCATCACCCGTAGTTGCTCGGCGCGCGAAACTTCCAGCTGTGTCGAGATGATTTGCGACAGACCGACCGCCATTTCCTGCAACGAGGATGTTATCTGGTGCGCATGACAGTAATAGATTTTTAACGTACCGGTGACCACGCCCTGCTCGCGCAGAGGGATAACCAGCATCGAGTGAATTTCAGGAGTTCGGTGCGCTTCATCATTGTTTTTAATGATAATTGTACCTGTATTAATCGCCTGATGCGTGGTCGGGCTGAGGATATCATTACTGTCGCGATAGTTATTTTCCCCGACCCCCACGTAGGCCAGCACCCGATCGACGTTGGTGATAGCGACCGCATCGGCATCGATATCCCGGCGGATGATGTCGCAGACCTTACGCAGGGATTCACTGTTGACGTTACGAAAAAGCGGCAGCGTTTTGTTCGCAATATCCAGCGCCAGTTTGGCCTGACGACCGGCGATAGCCTCTTTTTCCCCTTCGACGCTTTGCACCAGCAGCACTATAAGGCCGATACAGACAGTGCCCAGAATCATCGGTACACCGATTTTCGATACGATATCAAGGCCAAGCGCGGTGGAGGGCGCCCAGAAAATGACCAGAATCATGGTCAGGGACTCGCAAATCATTCCGCCGATAATCCCGGCTTTCCAGTGCTGCGCTTTTGGAATTTTTCGGTTAATAACGCCGGACATCACGCCCGCAATAATGCTGGTAATAAAGCATGGCACCGCCGTCACGCCGCCAATATCAATCAGGTAACGATGCGTCCCGGCAATAATACCGGTGATAATACCGACCCACGGCCCGAACAGAATTCCGCCAGACATCACCGCAATGATGCGCACGTTGACCAGCGATCCTTCTACCGGCACGCCGGACCAGGTGCTGAATAGCGCAAACAGAGAGAAGATAGCGGTAACCGCCAGCAGCTCTTTCGCTGAGTGGGCAGATTTGTGCAGCAGTTCGCGAAACAGGCGGATGCGAATCAGAAAAAACAGGCAGATCAACATCAGCGCGGCGCGGTCGAAAACCGCCAGCAGCATAGTAAATATTTCGTGCACGGGAGACTCTTGTCGGTAGCATCAAAGCGCCATAATAAAAAACCCCGGCGCTATTGACCAGTCAACGTATTTACTGACTGAATGAGGAAAAACCACTTTTCCAAAAGGGGATTAAAAAGCGTTGAAAGAGTACAGGAGCGTCTGCGCGAGCAAAGCAGAATCTCAGTAATCGCAATGATATCGGTTTGTTAAAATAAAGAGTGTGATTGACTGAAAATGGTTCGCGGATTTTTTTTTATCTCAGGCAGAGTTCCGCTTTTTATGTTGGTCACTCTTTTTGCATTTTCTCCTCGACAGTTTCAATTTTTTCACGCTATGTTCTAAAGATGCTGCACTTGCAGCGGCGTCGCTCGGACGGTCCGGGCGCTCACGTTAATCCGAGGAATCTATGGCTGACTTCAGTCCTGAACGTCGTTTCACGCGTATCGATCGTCTCCCCCCGTATGTCTTTAACATTACCGCTGAACTGAAAATGGCCGCGCGTCGCCGTGGCGAAGATATTATTGATTTCAGTATGGGCAACCCGGATGGCGCAACGCCTGCGCATATTGTCGAGAAACTCTGCACCGTTGCACAGCGACCGGATACTCACGGCTACTCAACCTCACGCGGCATTCCGCGCCTGCGCCGGGCCATTTCCCACTGGTATAAGGATCGCTACCAGGTGGATATCTGCCCGGAGACGGAAGCGATTGTCACTATTGGTTCAAAAGAGGGGCTGGCGCATTTAATGCTGGCGACGCTGGATCATGGCGATACGGTGCTGGTACCAAACCCGAGTTACCCGATTCATATTTATGGGGCGGTGATCGCCGGTGCGCAGGTACGCTCCGTGCCGCTGGTCGAAGGCGTGGATTTCTTTAACGAGCTGGAACGTGCGATTCGTGAAAGTTATCCGAAACCGAAAATGATGATTCTGGGCTTTCCGTCGAACCCAACCGCGCAGTGCGTGGAACTTGAGTTTTTCGAGAAAGTGGTGGCGCTGGCGAAGCGCTACGATGTGCTGGTGGTTCATGATTTGGCCTATGCCGATATCGTCTATGACGGCTGGAAAGCGCCTTCAATCATGCAGGTGCCCGGTGCCAGAGATGTGGCGGTTGAGTTTTTCACCCTGTCAAAAAGCTACAATATGGCGGGCTGGCGTATCGGTTTTATGGTCGGCAACCCGGTGCTGGTCAACGCGCTGGCACGTATCAAGAGCTATCATGACTACGGCACATTTACCCCTTTACAGGTGGCCGCGATTGCTGCGCTGGAAGGCGATCAGCAGTGCGTGCGCGATATCGCCGCGCAGTATAAGCGCCGCCGCGATGTGCTGGTAAAAGGCTTGCACGAAGCTGGCTGGATGGTGGATGTGCCGAAAGCGTCGATGTACGTCTGGGCGAAAATCCCGGCACCTTACGCTGAAATGGGATCGCTGGAGTTTGCTAAAAAACTACTGCAAGAGGCGAAAGTGTGCGTCTCGCCCGGTATCGGTTTTGGCGACTATGG
Source organism: Vagococcus sp. WN89Y (assembly GCF_052220145.1). Classification (NCBI taxonomy): domain Bacteria; kingdom Bacillati; phylum Bacillota; class Bacilli; order Lactobacillales; family Enterococcaceae; genus Vagococcus; species Vagococcus sp. WN89Y. The sequence continues at coordinate 195,179 of NZ_JBQPOM010000029.1, forward strand.
TGATACGCACGTGCGTTTTGCCTTAATTGAGAACCGCGATCGCATCCGTCAGGCGGTGCGGGGGATAAAAGCCATGTTCCGCGCCGACGGCCTGTTGCCTGCGTCGCAAAAAAGCGCGCTGGAAGATATCGAACCGTAAAAGCGAGAATGCTGCCAGACAAGAAAAGAAACAGGAGCCAGAAGGCTCCTGTTTTTGCATCAATGCTTAGATCATCAGTGCGAACGTGCCGGCCCACACGATAACCATCACCGAAATGCCCATAAAGAAATATTTCACGTTCAACGCTCCACATACGCAAGAGTATGCATTTATGACCTGAGTATAGAGAGGTGAAACTGTGATCAGACTAAAATGAGAATTATCTCTTTTTGTGCCGCAGCTACGCCTCAGAATTCCGGTGAATTCATCACCAAACGGCGCTAATGTACGCTTAATTTTTTCGCCTCGCAAGCGTCTTTTTCCTATTTAATTTTAGTGACTTACAATGTGTCGTGCTTTGGCGACACATTAATTTCACTGCTAAATAAATTGCTCGTCGGCGACGCTTTTCATCATTAGCTGAAACGCTTCATATCCGCTTGAATTCCAGGGGTAATTTTTTGACATTGCTCACAGAATGCGCAAAAACGGCGCAAAAAACTGCCGTCCGGCATCGCGTTCGCCAGACATAATGGTGAGTCTTTATTGACAACAGATGCATAATACAAATAAATGTCTATACAACCCATGACAAGCAAACACCATGACTGAACTGACCGCTGATGACTGCGTCTGGCGTAACGCACGCCTGGCCACCCTGGACCCGTCGCAATCGCAACCCTATGGCCTGCTGGATGATTATGCGCTGATCGTGCGCGATGGCCGTATCCGCGCCGTTATTCCTGTTGATGCAATTCCTGCGCATAATTCGCGCAGCATTGATTTAGAGGGGCGATTAGTAACGCCGGGGCTGATCGATTGCCATACCCATCTGGTATTCGGCGGCAGCCGCGCCCAGGAGTGGGAGCAGCGCCTGATGGGCGCGTCTTACCAGCAAATTAGCGCGGCGGGCGGCGGCATCAACGCAACCGTACATGCGACGCGCCACAGCAGCGACATCGAACTCGAATGCCTGGCGTTTCCGCGCCTGGTACGGCTGATGCGTGAAGGCGTAACGACCGTGGAGATCAAGTCCGGCTACGGTCTGGATATGCAAAGTGAAGAGAAAATGTTGCGCGTGGCGGGCAACCTGGCGAAGACCAACCCGATAGAGGTCAGCCGCACGCTGCTTGCCGCCCACACTACGCCGCCTGAATATAAAGACGACCCGGATGGTTATATTGCGCTGGTCTGCGAGACGATTTTGCCGCGTTTATGGCAGGACGGGCTTTTCGAAGCGGTCGATGTGTTTTGCGAAAACGTGGGCTTCAGCCCGGCGCAAGCGGAGCGGGTATTTCAAAGCGCGCGCGCGAAAGGCATTCCCGTGAAAGGCCATGTCGAGCAGCTTTCATCGCTCGGCGGCGCGCAACTGGTCAGCCGCTATCAGGGGCTTTCTGCCGATCATATCGAGTATCTGAGTGAAGCGGGTGTGGCGGCCATGCGCGAGAGCGGCACGGTGGCGGTGCTGTTACCCGGCGCGTTCTATTTTCTTAACGAAAAACAGAAACCGCCGGTGGAGTTGCTGCGGCGCTACCAGGTGCCGATGGCGGTCGCCACAGATTTTAATCCTGGCACCAGCCCTTTCACCAGCCTGCATCTGGCGATGAATATGGCCTGCGTGCAATTTGGCCTGACGCCGGAAGAAGCCTGGCTGGGCGTGACGCGCCATGCGGCGCAAGCGCTGGGTCGCAAGCATACACATGGTCAGCTGGCGGTCGGTTTTGTTGCGGACTTTGTGGTCTGGGATGCGGAGCACCCGGTGGAAATGGTCTATGAGCCGATGCGCAATCCGTTGTTTCGCCGCGTATTTCGCGGTGAGGTAAGTCTATGAACCTCTGGCATCCGGTCGATAGCTCATGCTGGCAAGGGCGCGACGATCGCAGCGAAGCCGCCAATGCCTTACGCGTATTTCAAACCATTACGCAGCCGCAGGGTTTTGTTCCTGAACGCTATCCGGGCAGGATTGCGCTGTTAGGTTTTGCCTGTGACGAAGGGGTTAAGCGTAACCAGGGGCGCGCGGGGGCGGCACAAGGGCCGGATGCGCTGCGTAAAGCGCTGGCGAATATGGCAAGCCAGGCCGGGCACCCTCAGCTGGTGGAGATGGGCAACATTTGTGCGCAAGCAGAACAGCTCGAAGCCGCGCAGCAGGCGCTGCATGATGCGGCACTTGCCTGCCAGCAGGCGCAGATGCGCACGCTGGTGTTCGGCGGCGGTCACGAAACGGCTTTTGGTCACGGCTCGGCCATCCTCGATGCTTTTCCTGATGAGAAGGTGGGCATTATCAACCTGGATGCGCACCTTGATTTACGAATCTCCCCGCGCGCCAGCTCCGGCACGCCGTTTCGCCAGCTGGCGCAGCACTGCGAGGCGCAAAGGTGTGGTTTCCACTACAGCTGTTTTGGTGCCAGCCTCGCGGCGAACACCCAGGCGCTGTGGGATGAGGCCGCGCGCCTGAATGTCCGGGTAATAGAGGATTTGAGCGTACTGCATGCTTTTGAGGAGCAGGTTCTGCCGGAGATAGCGCGCAATATCGCCCACTATGACAGGCTCTGGTTAACCATCGATCTGGACGTGCTTCCCGGTTACGAAATGCCCGCCGTGTCGGCTCCGGCAGCGCTCGGGGTGCCGCTGGCGTTACTGTTACGCATCGTTGAACCTTTGTGCCGCAGCGGCAAATTACAGGCGGTCGATCTGGTGGAGTTTAACCCGCAGTTCGATATTGCAGGGCAGGGGGCAAAAGCCGCCGCACGGCTGGCCTGGCAGATTGCCCACTGGTGGCGGGTATAAATCAGGTTATACTCGGGCAAAATTGCTTTTCATTGATAAGGAACCTTCGCGTTATGTATTCGCCTCGCTCCCGCCCCGCACCGGCTAATGCGCCGGTGCCCTTTTATGAAAAAGTGAAGCAGGCTATTTGCGAAAAAATCTACGCCGGTATCTGGCAGCCGCACGATCGCATTCCCTCCGAAGCTGAACTGGTCGCGCAGTTTGGCTTTAGCCGTATGACGATAAACCGGGCGGTGCGTGAGCTAACGGACGAGGGGTTGCTGGTGCGTTTGCAGGGCGTAGGCACGTTTGTTGCGGAGCCGAAAGGCCAGTCGGCGCTGTTTGAGATCCGCAGCATTGCCGATGAAATCGCCGCACGCCATCACCAGCATCGCTGTGAAGTGCTGCTGCTGGAAGAAACGCGTGCGGATTTCACCCAGGCGACGGCGCTGGATGTTGACGAGGGAACGCGGATTTATCATTCCCGGATGGTGCATTTTGAAAATGACATCCCGGTACAGATAGAAGATCGCAGCGTCAATGCCGCCGTTGTGCCGGATTATTTGCAGCAGGATTACACCCAAACCACGCCGCATGCTTACCTGTCGCTGGTTGCGCCATTAACCGAAGGCGAACATATCGTTGAGGCGGTGCTGGCAACGCCGGACGAGTGCCGCTTGTTGCAGATTAAAGAGCACGATCCTTGCCTGCTTATCCGCCGCCGTACCTGGTCTACCTCGCATATTGTTTCCCACGCCAGCCTGCTTTTCCCCGGTTCCCGCTACCGTCTGCAGGGGCATTTTGGCTCCTGATAGCGGCATGACTAAAAAGCGTGATTGCTGACGCAATATAATAAAATTGTATCATTTATGTTAAATCCTGGCTTGCCTGTAATTGTATAGACAAGTATATGTGTTTATACACGTCTATTTCGTTCGTCAGGAGAAAACCACGATGTCGCAAACCAAACACCGCCAGCAGGAGATCCGTGCGCCACGCGGCACCACGCTGAACGCGAAGAGCTGGCTCACCGAAGCGCCGCTGCGCATGTTAATGAATAACCTCGACCCTGAGGTGGCAGAAAACCCGCACGAGCTGGTGGTGTATGGCGGAATCGGTCGCGCGGCACGTAACTGGGAATGTTATGACGCCATCGTCAAAGCGCTGAAAGCGCTGGAACAGGATGAGACGCTCCTGGTGCAGTCCGGCAAGCCGGTGGGGGTGTTCAAAACCCACGACAATGCGCCGCGCGTGCTGATTGCGAACTCTAACCTGGTGCCGCACTGGGCGACCTGGGAGCATTTTAACGAGCTTGATGCGCAGGGCCTGGCGATGTATGGCCAAATGACCGCCGGAAGCTGGATCTATATTGGCAGCCAGGGCATTGTGCAGGGCACGTATGAAACCTTTGTCGAAGCAGGCCGCCAGCACTATAACGGTGAACTGAAAGGCCGCTGGGTGCTGACCGCCGGGCTTGGCGGGATGGGCGGGGCGCAGCCGCTGGCCGCCACGCTTGCCGGTGCCTGCTCGCTGAATATTGAGTGCCAGCAAAGCCGTATCGATTTTCGTCTGCGTACCCGTTATGTGGATGAGCAGGCCAGCTCGCTGGACGATGCGCTGACACGAATCAAAAAATACACCGCCGAAGGCCGGGCGGTGTCGATTGCCCTGTGCGCTAACGCAGCAGATATTCTGCCGGAGCTGGTTAAGCGCGGCGTGCGCCCGGACATGGTGACCGATCAGACCAGCGCCCACGATCCGCTGCACGGTTATCTGCCGCAAGGTTTACGCTGGGAGGAGTATCAGCGCCGGGCGGAATCGGACCCGCAGGGAACCGTACTGGCGGCGAAACGCACGATGGCGCAGCATGTCAACGCGATGCTGGCCTTCCATCAACAAGGCATTCCAACCTTTGACTACGGCAACAATATCCGCCAGATGGCCAAAGAGATGGGCGTGGATAACGCGTTTGATTTTCCAGGCTTTGTTCCGGCGTATATCCGCCCGTTATTCTGCCGCGGCATTGGCCCGTTTCGCTGGGTAGCGCTCTCAGGCGATGCGCAGGATATTTATAAAACCGACGCCAAAGTCAAAGAGCTTATCGATGACAAACACCTCCACCACTGGCTGGATATGGCGCGTGAGCGCATCAGTTTCCAGGGATTACCGGCGCGCATTTGTTGGGTCGGGCTGGAATGGCGGCAAAAACTGGGGCTGGCATTTAATGAGATGGTGCGGCGCGGCGAAGTCAGCGCGCCGATAGTGATAGGCCGCGATCACCTGGATTCCGGCTCGGTCGCCAGCCCTAACCGTGAAACCGAAGCAATGCGCGATGGCTCCGATGCGGTGTCCGACTGGCCGTTACTCAACGCGCTGCTGAATACCGCCAGCGGAGCCACCTGGGTGTCGCTGCACCACGGCGGCGGCGTCGGCATGGGCTTCTCACAACATGCCGGGATGGTAATTGTCTGCGACGGCACGGATGAAGCGGCAGCACGTATCGCCCGCGTGCTGCATAACGATCCGGCAACTGGTGTGATGCGCCATGCTGATGCAGGCTATGACATTGCAATTGAGTGCGCCGCCGAACAGGGGCTCAATCTTCCCATGATCGCCGCCACTCAGGAGCGCCGCTAACATGAAAAATATCACCCTGACTCCAGGCCAGTTGAGCCTTTCGCAACTGCGTGAAATTTACAGCCAGCCACTTCAGCTTACCCTGGATGATGGCGCGTTTGCCGCCATCAACGAAAGCGTCGCCTGCGTGAACGCTATCATGGCGCAGGGACGTACCGCATACGGCATCAACACCGGTTTTGGCCTACTGGCGCAAACGCGCATCGCGAACGACGATCTGGAAAATTTACAGCGCTCGCTGGTGCTTTCCCATGCGGCAGGCGTGGGTGAACCGCTGGACGATGCGATGGTGCGCCTGATTATGGTGCTGAAGATTAATAGCCTGGCGCGCGGGTTTTCCGGCATTCGTTTGCAGGTTATCCAGCTGCTGGTCGCGATGGTCAATGCGGGCGTTTACCCGTGGATCCCGGCGAAAGGTTCGGTAGGGGCTTCTGGTGATTTGGCACCGCTGGCGCATATGTCCCTGACCCTGCTTGGTGAGGGCAAAGCGCGCTGGCAGGGAGAGTGGCTGCCCGCCGCCGACGCGCTGAAAAAGGCCGGTCTGGCGCCGCTGACGCTGGCGGCAAAAGAGGGGCTGGCGCTGCTCAACGGCACACAAACCTCCACTGCCTTTGCGTTGCGCGGGTTGTTTGAAGCCGAAGACCTGTTTGCACAAGCCGTGGTGTGCGGCGCGTTAACCACCGAAGCGGCGCTCGGTTCACGCCGCCCGTTCGATGCGCGTATCCACGCGGTGCGCGGTCAGCGCGGGCAAATAGATGCGGCAGCGCTGTACCGCCATGTACTGACGGACAACAGTGCGGTTGCCCAATCGCATCAGAACTGCAACAAAGTACAAGACCCTTACTCCTTGCGCTGCCAGCCGCAGGTAATGGGCGCTTGCCTGACTCAGCTACGCTATGCCGCAGAGGTGTTGCTGGCAGAAGCGAATGCCGTATCGGATAACCCGCTGGTCTTCGCTGCCGAAAACGAAGTGATTTCCGGCGGCAACTTCCACGCGGAACCGGTGGCAATGGCCGCGGATAACATCGCGCTGGCAATCGCGGAAATCGGCGCGCTGGCGGAGCGGCGAATTGCGCTCCTGATGGACAGCCATATGTCCCAGCTACCGCCTTTTTTGGTGAAAAATGGCGGCGTCAACTCAGGCTTTATGATTGCCCAGGTAACGGCGGCGGCGCTGGCGAGCGAGAACAAAGCGCTTTCACATCCGCATAGCGTGGATAGCCTGCCAACCTCGGCAAACCAGGAAGACCATGTTTCGATGGCCCCCGCCGCAGGCCGCCGCCTGTGGGAGATGGCGGCCAATACCCGTGGCGTGATTGCCGTAGAATGGCTGGCGGCCTGCCAGGGGCTGGATATGCGCGAAGGACTCGCCTCCAGCCCAACGCTTGAAAGCGCCCGCCATCTCCTGCGCGAGCATGTTCCTCATTACGATAAAGACCGCTATTTCGCCCCCGATATTGAAAACGCAACGGCGCTGCTGGCTGCGCGTCATCTGACGCAACTTCTGCCAGCGATAGTGACCTGAGAACGCATTATCGCAGCTTCTGTATCCAGGCCAGGGGTACATCTCCTGGCCGCTCTGCACGCATTTTTGCCGTCACCAGAATAATTATCAGGACATTCGCAAATGCAACATACTCCTCACCTGCTGCGCGGGCTTAACGCGCGCCATATCCGCTTTATTGCGCTCGGTTCTGCCATCGGTACCGGGTTGTTTTATGGTTCTGCTGCCGCAATCCAGACCGCAGGGCCTGCCGTACTGCTGGCGTACTTGCTTGGCGGCGCGGCGGTTTTTATCGTTATGCGCGCGCTGGGCGAGATGGCGGTGCGTAACCCGGTCTCCGGCTCGTTTGGCAGCTATGCGCGCCACTATCTCGGGCCGCTCGCCGGGTTTATTACCGGCTGGACTTATACCTTTGAGATGATCATTGTCTGCCTGGCGGATGTCACCGCCTTCGGCATCTATATGGGACTTTGGTATCCCGATGTACCGCGCTGGATCTGGGTGCTGAGCATCATTTGCTTTATTGGCGCCATGAATCTTTGCCATGTACGTATTTTCGGCGAGATGGAATTCTGGCTGTCCCTGATAAAAGTGGCGGCGATTATTGCCATGATTGCCGCAGGCGCGGGCATTATCTTTTTCGGCTTTGGCCATGCCTTTCCGGCCACCGGGCTGGATAATCTTTGGGCGCACGGTGGCTTTGCGCCGAACGGCTGGGGGGGCGTTATCGCTTCATTAGGGATTGTGATGTTTGCTTTTGGGGGGATTGAAATTATCGGTATTACCGCCGCAGAAGCGCGCGATCCGCAGAAAGTGATCCCGCAGGCTATCAACACGATCCCGCTGCGCATCGTGCTGTTTTATGTGTGTACCTTACTGATCCTGATGGCGATTTTCCCCTGGAGCAGTATCGGGCAGCAAGGCAGTCCCTTTGTGGTGATTTTCAGCTCGCTGGGGATCCCGGCCGCTGCGAATATCCTGAATATAATCGTTATCAGCGCCACCATTTCTGCCATCAATAGTGATATTTTCGGCGCAGGTCGCATGATGTATGGCATGGCAAAAGAGGGCATGGCACCTAAAAGTTTCCTGCGCATTGCCGGTAATGGTGTGCCCTGGATGACGGTGCTGGTCATGGGCGCGGCGCTGCTGGTGGCGGTTATACTCAACTGGTTGATTCCTGAGCAGGTCTTTGTGCTGATTGCCTCGCTGGCAGCGTTTGCCACGGTCTGGGTTTGGCTGATGATCTTGCTGTCGCATTTTGCCATGCGCCGCAGTATGACGGCGCGGGAGCGTGAATCGATAGCGTTTCCTGTTCCGTTCTGGCCGCTGGCCCCTGTGCTGACATTGCTGTTTATGGCGCTGGTGATTATTGTGCTGGGCACCGTGGAGGCAACGCGGGTCGCGCTTATCGCCGGGCTGGTATGGTTGGGGTTGTTGACGGTGGTGTGGTATGCATGCGGCCTGCGTGGGCGCAGTCTGAATGTGGGTTCCAGTAAGCTATAAAGCACCCGCAGCAAGCCCTCACCGGAGGGCTTGCTTAGCAGATTATAATGCCATGGCTGCCGCCACTACCTTATTATAAGCATGATCAATAGCATTCTGAGCAAAAGGATCATGAGCGCCCAGCGACGTGTACGCAATGGGTTTGAAGGATTCATTATCCGTATAATTAAAGACGGTGTAGGCCTCGTTAAAAGAGTGACCGCCGCTATGGGTTAAAAAGGCGGCTGCAAATAAATGTGCGTGCTTAATATCGAACGCTTCCACATGTTTATCCAGAATGACAAACAGTTGATTTAATATATTAGAACTTCCTGACATACCAATAGCGACAGGTCTTTCAGTGAGCAACGCCAGGCGATTATGGTCAGTAATTTGGATAACCGGCAGGGAGTATCGGTCAATAGGCCTTTCGCCGGTTTTTTTGGTCTGCGGCGAACTCATCTGGTATTGCAGCTGAATCCCTGTTCTGCTGCTTTTTACAATGTCTTTAATTAACGTCTTTTCCAGTGTACGTTGCGGTTTAATGACTTTGGAATATAATTCTGCGCCTTCGCACATCATATTATAAAAACTCGGAGAGAACCGCAGGTATTTCACCAGCAGGTGCATGACGAGCAAGTCTTTAATAGGGGAGTTGCTGTTTACCATGCGTAAGAGATTCTTAGGCGTGCTCTTACTTAAATACGCTTTTACTTCCGGGATCTCTGAGCGCCAGGTTGCGGGATCGTTTATTAGATTACGGTGGATGTCCTTGCAAAGCTGCTTGCGTGCACTGTGGCTCAGTTGATTAAAATCATCAATAATAATGCTTTTGATGATTGCGGTGTTTCTTTTCATCTCAGGAGAGGGCTTATCAACAATGACTTGCGCCAGTTCGCTATCAAACATACGGCCATAATAGTTGTCATTATGTTTAGTCACATAGAGTTGTTTTTCCAGCGATTTAACAGCTTCGTTGACCTCGCTTTGCAACGTGGCGTTGTGGGGAAGCTGCATTTTGATGATATTTTTTAACCAATGGATTGATGACGGTTTTACACCACCGACTAAAAACATATCCTTGATACGGAATAAAATATTTTGTTTATTGTTTTTCGGGATATTATTTTTTATTATAATTGTGGCAATTTTAAATAAGCACTCTTGCGGTGTTCTGATCGTTGCGTTAATTTTTTCCGGTGTGGCTGTTAGCGAAATAATAATATTTTCGGCTAATTTTCTGGACTCTGATTGAGTCAGCGGTTTTTTAAAAGCAAGGACCCTGCCGAAACCATCGTACGCGACTTTATCTAACGTCTTCACGGCATAATGCGGGTTAATTGTTTGCCCAATCAACGTCTCAGACGTATTTATAATCTTTTTAAGATTGCCTGAAACTCTTAATTGATTCGCTGAGGGGGTCGCCATTTCCTGGGGATTAGCTGCTGCCACGCGATAGGTTGATCTGCTTCTAAAACAACTCGTAGTAAACATATAAAAACTTGTCTTTGTCGCAACGTTAGATGGATATTTATGGGCAGACGCTACCAGGGTGTATAGCCTCTGCCAAAGGTCAGATTTTGAAATAATTACTTCATGGAATAATCAAGTAAAATATATATAAAACATGAATGCTTTTATATCAAAAAACGCCTGGGTATAAGGAGCGGGGAAGTCTGGTGCGGCGTCACGTTACGACTGCGTTTCGGCTTACTGATCGCGTGAGGCTCATCAGGAGAAAGGGGGTTTTGCAAAGCGGCTCTGTTTTTAAGCCTGGAAATGGTGTCCCCTGCAGGAATCGAACCTGCAACTAGCCCTTAGGAGGGGCTCGTTATATCCATTTAACTAAGGGGACGAGGCGGCAGGAGTATAACGTTATTTACGCGCCACGTTAAGACTCAAAGCCGCCAGATGGTTAAAGCGTCACCGTTTATGCACTTTTTTCCGTTTTATCGCGCTGTTGCTCCTGCGCTTTGGCTTTCGCTTCAGCTTTGCGTGCATTAATCATATCGTTACGGATCTGCGCGTGGCTGAGCAGGGCAAAGATAAAGGTGCCGCCGCAAATATTTCCGGCAAGCGTTGGCAGGGCGAAAGGCCAGATAAATTCGCTCCAGTGCAGCGTACCGTTAAACACCAGGTAAAAAATCTCTACCGCGCCCACCACAATGTGCGTGGTATCCGCCAGCGCGATAAGCCAGGTCATCAAAATGATCACCACAATTTTTGCCGCACCCGCAGCGGGAAACATCCACACCATGGTTGCAATAATCCAGCCGGAGATTATCGCATTCGCAAACATCTCCGCCGGTGTGTTTTTCATCACATCCATACCGATTTTGACGAAAGCATCACGCGTCTGTTCGTCAAAGATAGGCATATACTCAAACGCCCACGCCGCAATTGCCGTGCCCACCAGGTTTCCCAGCAGCACCACGCCCCACAGGCGTGCCATCAGCCCGAAATTGACCCAGCCCGGGTTTTGCATCACCGGCAGCACAGCGGTAACGGTATTTTCGGTAAACAGCTGCTGGCGCGCCATGATGACGATAATAAAACCAAAAGTGTAGCCGAGATTTTCCAGTAAAAACCCGCCGGGGATACCGTCAAGCTGCACATGGAATATTCCTTTAGCCAGCAGCGAAGCGCCCATAGAAAGACCCGCTGCGATTGCCGACCAGAACAGCGCCATGGCATCGCGCTCCAGCTCTTTTTCCCCGTCCTGGCGGATATGCTCGTGAATAGCCATCGCCCGCGAAGGAAGACGCTCTTCATCCAGCTCTATTTTCTCACCGCGCTTTTTTTCATCGCTCTCGACTTCGATTTCATCACTGTGCTTGTCGATTTTCTCGTTTTCTATTTTGTCCACGACAACCTCATTCTTCTTCGTGTTTGTGCAATAAGCGTAGCGACTTATCTTCGGTTTTCTATGGCGGCTTCATCCTAAAATGGCTGATAAAGCAACAATGGCAATACGTTGTTGCGAAATTTTGTATAAAATTGTTAACGGTAACTCATGCAGGAGCGTCTATGCTCAACAAAGACTCAATGCGTAGACATCATAAGACGTGCTGATACAATACGTTGCATTATTGTCATCGCAAATACCCGCTTGCGGCATTTGCACCGATGTAAATGATTTGCGCGATGACCATTTTCTTCATGGAGAAACCTATGAAATACCGCCTGTCGGCGCTTGCACTGGCTACCACTGTGCTGGTTGGTTGCGCCAGTTCCGGTAACGGAGAGTCGCAGGGGCGTTCAGACCCGCTGGAAGGGTTTAACCGCACCATGTATAACTTCAACTTTAATGTACTGGACCCGTATGTTGTGCGGCCCGTGGCGGTTGCATGGCGTGATTATGTGCCGCAACCGGCGCGTAATGGTTTGAGCAATTTCACCAGTAACCTTGAAGAACCGGCGATTATGGTGAACTTCTTCTTACAGGGCGATCCTTACCAGGGCATGGTTCACTTCACGCGTTTCTTCCTCAACTCCCTGCTGGGGATGGGGGGGCTGATGGATGTTGCCGGCCTTTCCAACGAGAAACTCCAGCGTATCGAACCGCACCGTTTCGGCAGCACCCTCGGTCACTATGGCGTGGGCTACGGCCCGTATGTGCAGCTTCCTTTCTATGGCAGCTTTACGCTGCGTGAGGATGGTGGCGATATGGCCGATACGCTCTATCCGGTACTCTCCTGGCTGACATGGCCGCTGTCTGTGGGTAAATGGACGGTTGAAGGTATCGAGACGCGCGCGCAATTGCTGGATTCCGACGGGCTGCTGCGCCAGTCTTCCGACCCGTATATTATGGTGCGCGAAGCCTATTTCCAGCGTCATGATTTTATCGCCAACGGCGGGCAGTTGAAGCCGGAGGAGAACCCGAACGCGCAGGCGATCGAGGGCAGTTTAGACGAGATTGATGCGCAGTAGCGGTAAATAAAAAGGGTGAGCCTGGCTCACCCTTTTTATTATCAGAACATTTTTATCAGAACGCGAAGTTAAAGTTCGCGCCATACAGCCATGCTTTACCTTCAGATTTAAAGGTGTACGGGCCTTCGGTAAATTCAACTTTCTGACCGTGCATATAAGAGACGCCCACGTCAACGGAGGCATCTTTATTAAACGCATACGTTGCCCCGGTGCTCAGCCACAGACGATCCTGGTCCGGGATAGAGATAGAGCGTTTATCCGCAGGGACCGGGCTATCATCGAAGGCGATACCGGCGCGGAATGTCCAGCTATCATCCATATAATAGGTCGTACCTAAAGCGATACGGTAAGCGTCTTTAAAGCCTTCTTCTTTATAGAACAGCTGCTCGCCGTTGCTGCCTTTCGCTTTCAGCTCCTGGAACTGGCTCCAGCTGGTGTAAGCGAGGCTATAGTGAATTGCCCACTGCGGGTCGACGCGGTTATAACCGGAAATTTCCCACATCTCAGGCAGGTTCAGGGTCAAAGAACCGTTGGTGGTGGCCCCGTTGGTACCATAAGGTAAGCCAAGTCCAAGCGCTGCGTTGACAGGGTTAAGCGTGGCCGGCAGGCTGCTCTTATAATCGCCGTCAAAGTCGATTTTCACTTCCGAGCGATAGGTCAGGCCCCAGCGGTTGTTTTTGTCCAGCTCATACAAAATACCGGCGTTCCAGCCAAAGCCCCACTCATCGCCTTTCAGATGCGCGATTTGCGTATCGCGGCCAATACCACCCGCCTGCGTGGCAAGCTGCTGTGCCACTTGCGGCGAAATCTGGCCTGATTGCACCAGCGCAGGTAAACCGGCGCCAATGATTTGCGGCAGGTCGCCTGCATAGCGCTCAATTTTCGCGCGGGCATAGACCGCGTCAAAACCGGCGCCGAAGCTCCAGCTATCGTTCAGACGATACGCGCCGCTCAGGTTAAGGTTCAGGGTTTCCAGATCAGTTTTACCGCCCATCGAACCGGCAGCGAAACTATCATTAAATTCTGTTGCCAGGCCATAATTAGAGGTAACCGACGCCCCCCAGCCAAACTGCTCGTTAATCGGCGCAACAAAGTGCAGGTTCGGCACCCATGCGGTCGGGGCGATATTGTCCTGGCTGGCATCATTGCCAATACGCGAACGGCCGCTCACGTTCACGTCCGGGTCAACGAACACCGCACCGCCGGAGAACGTCGGGCGATCAAACATCGTAATCAATGCCGGGTTGCGGCTAACGTTACCTGCGTCATCTGCGATGGCGCCTTCACCAGAGTACGCCCGGCCAAGGCCAGAAGACGAAAACTCGTTGAGTTGAAAGCCTGCAGCCCAGGCCTGAGTAGAGACAATTGCCACTGCGACTGCCAGAGCAGACTGGGTAAAACGGGTTTTCTGGCTCATGACCATAACCTCATTCGAAAAGATTTATTTTTATACAAACTATGTTACATATCGTAACGGAGCGCGAAGTGTAGGGTCTGAGGTACGGCAGAGAAATCAGACCAGTGGCGAGAGTATAGGTCTGACCAGCGCAAATGTTGCAAGTATGTATATAAGTTTTTTCAATTATGATCTTCGAAACGAGATCTCTCTGGCAAAATTTGGGCGCTTGTTATTTCATCAGGCAAATGAATTTTGTTTTAGATCATTTTTAAGTGTGATTTCGCTCACTTATCTCTGCTTTGCAATTTATCGACTAGAGCCAGGATGCCGTGGCGCGTAAAATAGACGCATCGTTTATCTGGCACCTTGGGTGCGAATTCAGAGGAAATCTATTATGAGTAAATGCAGTGCTGATGAAACCCCGGTTTGCTGCTGTATGGATGTTGGCACCATTATGGACAACACCGACTGCACCGCGTCTTACAGTCGGGTGTTCACGAACCGAGCGGATGCAGAGGAAACCCTGGCGGCGCTGACAGCCAAAGCCCGCAGCGTGGAGTCTGAACCTTGCAAAATCACCCCGACCTTCACAGAAGTAGAAGGCGGTGTGCGTCTGGACATTGATTTTGTCTTCTGCTGCGAAGCAGAAACGCTCATTTTCCAGCTCGGTCTGCGTTAATTCTCCCGCCAACGCTCCCCTTCGCGGGAGCGTTTTACCAGGCTTCTCTGTGTCTTAGCTCCCACTTTTTCTCTCCTCCCATTGGCTGAATGTAAAAAACTGGTTAAAACTGTTATCAGGTCAGACCACTTTATGCGTTACGCTGTTAACAGGGGAGTGTTATGAGTCAGGCATTACCGCTAGTCACCCGGCAGGGCGACCGCATTGCTATTGTCAGCGGGTTACGTACCCCCTTTGCGCGCCAGGCCACCGTCTTTCACGGCGTTCCGGCAATCGATCTCGGCAAAATGGTGGTGGGAGAGATGCTGGCACGCAGCGAAATTCCCCCCGATGTTATCGAACAACTGGTGTTTGGCCAGGTTGTCCAGATGCCGGAAGCCCCCAACATTGCCCGCGAAATCGTGCTTGGCACCGGCATGAACGTGCACACCGATGCCTACAGCGTAAGCCGCGCCTGCGCCACCAGTTTCCAGGCGGTGGCGAACGTCACCGAAAGCTTGCTGGCCGGCACCATTCGCGCCGGGATCGCGGGCGGGGCGGATTCATCATCCGTTTTACCCATTGGCGTGAGTAAAAAGCTGGCGCGCACGCTGGTGGATGCCAACAAAGCCCGCAGCGTCGGGCAAAAACTCAAACTTTTCTCACGCCTGCGTTTGCGCGACTTGCTGCCGGTGCCTCCGGCGGTGGCGGAGTACTCTACCGGGCTGCGTATGGGCGATACCGCTGAACAGATGGCGAAAACCTACGGCATCACGCGTGAAGAGCAGGATGCGCTGGCGCACCGTTCGCACCAGTTTGCCGCACGCGCCTGGGCTGAAGGTAAACTCGCTGATGAAGTCATGACCGCGTATGCACCGCCTTTTCGCGAACCGGTAGCGCAGGATAACAACGTGCGCCAGAACTCAAGCCTTGCCGATTATGCAAAACTGCGCCCGGCGTTCGATCGCAGGCACGGCACGGTGACAGCCGCCAACAGCACGCCGCTCACCGACGGTGCCGCCGCCGTTATTCTGATGACCGAATCCCGTGCCAGAGAGCTGGGCTTGACGCCGCTGGGCTATCTGCGCAGTTACGCCTTCACCGCTATCGATGTGCGCCAGGATATGCTGCTCGGCCCTGCCTGGGCTACGCCGCTGGCGCTGGAGCGCGCCGGGTTGACGCTGGCGGATCTCACCTTACTGGATATGCATGAAGCCTTTGCTGCGCAAACCCTGACCAACCTGAAGCTGATGGCCAGCGACCGCTTTGCGCGCGAGGTGCTGGGGCGTAGCCAGGCCACCGGCGAAGTAGACGACAGCAAATTTAACGTGCTCGGCGGTTCTATTGCTTACGGCCACCCGTTTGCCGCCACCGGCGCGCGCATGATAACGCAAACCCTGCACGAATTACGGCGGCGCGGCGGCGGATTTGGTCTGGTGACCGCCTGCGCAGCGGGTGGGTTAGGTGCGGCAATGGTTCTGGAGGCGGAATAATGGAAAAGATGACCGCGTTTACCCTTAGCGTGCGCCCGGACAACGTGGCGGTCGTCACGATCGATGTGCCTGGCGAAAAGATGAACACCCTGAAAGCCGAATTTGGCGGCGAAGTGCGCGCAATCCTACAGCAGCTTCGGCAGAACAAAGCGCTGCGCGGCGTGGTGTTTATCTCAGCCAAACCCGACAATTTTATCGCCGGGGCGGATATTAATATGATTGCCCGCTGCCAGACGGCGAAAGAGGCGGAAGAACTAGCCCGCCAGGGCCAGCAGATGATGGCGGAAATCCACGCGCTTTCCCTGCCGGTTGTTGCCGCTATCCATGGCGCTTGCCTCGGCGGCGGCCTGGAACTTGCGCTGGCCTGCCACCGCCGCATTTGCACGGATGACAGCAAGACCGTGCTCGGCTTGCCGGAAGTGCAGCTCGGCCTGTTGCCCGGCTCCGGCGGCACGCAGCGCCTGCCGCGCCTGATTGGCGTAAGCAAAGCGCTTGAGATGATCCTGACTGGCAAGCCTTTGCGCGCACGGCAGGCATTAAAAGCAGGCCTGGTGGATGATGTCGTGCCGCAGGCGATTTTACTGGATGCCGCCGCAGAACTGGCGAAGCAGTCGCGCCAGAGCGAGCGCCGCTTGCCGGTACGTGAGCGCGTCCTTGCCGGGCCACTGGGCCGTGCGCTGCTGTTTCGCATGGTCGCTAAGCAAACCGAACAAAAAACCCAGGGAAATTACCCGGCGGCTGAGCGCATCTTGTCGGTGATTGAAACGGGCCTTGCACAAGGGCGCAGCAGCGGTTTGGCTGCCGAGGCGCAAGCCTTTGGCCTGCTGGCGATGACGCCGCAATCCCGCGCGCTGCGCCATCTCTTTTTTGCCAGCAATGAGATCAAAAAAGATCCCGCCAGCGCTGTCGCACCCGGCCCGCTGAAAACCGTTGGTGTACTGGGCGGTGGGTTTATGGGCGGCGGGATTGCGTATGTGACCGCCAGCAAAGGCGGTTTACCGATTCGCATTAAAGATATTAATGCGAAGGGCATCAATCACGCCCTGAAATACAGCTGGGAACAGCTGGATAAAAAAGTACGCCGCCGCCATCTCAAGCCCGCTGAGCGCGACAGCCAGATGGCGAAGATTTCCGGCTCGCTGGATTACCGCGGCTTTGCGCACCGCGACCTGGTGATTGAGGCGGTGTTTGAAGACCTGGCGTTAAAGCAGCAAATGGTCGCGGAGGTGGAAGCGCACTGCGCGGCGCATACTATTTTCGCGTCAAATACGTCTTCATTACCTATCAGCGATATTGCGGCTAAAGCGGTGCGTCCGGAAAACGTTATCGGATTACATTTTTTTAGTCCGGTAGAAAAGATGCCGCTGGTCGAAGTTATTCCTCACGCAGGAAGTAGCGAGCAGACTATCGCCACCACCGTGCAGCTGGCAAAAAAGCAGGGGAAAGTTCCGATTGTCGTCGGTGATAGCGCCGGATTTTACGTCAACCGTATTCTGGCACCCTATATTAATGAGGCGATGCGCATGCTCAGTGAAGGCGAGCGCATCGATACCATCGATCGGGCGCTGGTGAAGTTTGGTTTCCCGGTAGGCCCAATCCAACTTTTGGATGAGGTCGGAATCGACACCGGGACTAAAATTATACCGGTACTCGAAGCGGCATACGGCGAGCGTTTCAGCGCCCCTGCGTCTGTTGTGAGCGCAATATTGAATGACGATCGCAAAGGCAAGAAAAATGCGCGCGGATTCTATCTTTACAACGCAAAAGAGCGTAGAAGCAAAAAACAGCCCGATCCGGCCATTTACACGCTGATTGGGGTAACGGGAGACGGTAAATTGCCCGCCAGCCAGATAGCGGAGCGCTGCGTGATGCTGATGCTGAACGAAGCCGCGCGCTGCCTGGATGAGCAGGTGATTCGCAGCGCGCGCGACGGGGACATTGGTGCGGTGTTTGGCATCGGTTTTCCGCCCTTTTTAGGTGGGCCGTTCCACTATATGGACAGCCTCGGCGCGGCTGAAGTGGTGGCGATTTTGCAACGCCTGGCCACACTCTACGGCGCGCGTTTTGCGCCTTGTGAAGCTCTGTTGCGAAGGGCAGAGCAAGGGGCGACATTCTGGCCACAACAGGAACTGACCGCGCAGGCTGATGTCTGAACGGGGCGTCATGGGCGAAGTCGGTGTGTTTTAACCGGCGGTTTTATTCGCCGTGGCGAGGCGCTGGAACCGGCGAAAACATGCCAGGCGCGGAGAAAAGCGTGTAAAAAAAGGTAATTCTGTTATCACTCAGGGCGTTACTGGTCACTCTGTAAACAGAGATTGACTATACTTACGTCGTTGAGGTAAAAAACAGCGTTTCATTCGATGAATGAATCAGGCACAATGCCCGGCCATTGATAATTTCCGCAGTCGTGAAAGGGTTTCACGGGAAGTTGTTAGTGATTCTGGTTAACAAAAGCGGTGCAATATGCAAGTTTTTATCATGCGTCACGGCGACGCTGCCCTCGATGCAGCCAGTGATGCGGTTCGTCCCTTAACCCATTGTGGTTGTGATGAAACCCGTCAGATGGCAACATGGTTGAAAGGTCAAAAAGTGGATGTTGAACGTGTTCTGATCAGCCCTTTTTTACGTGCTGAACAGACGCTGGAGAAGGTGGGGGAGTGTATGAACCTGCCTGACAACGTGGATGTCCTGCCGGAACTAACGCCTTGCGGAGACGTTGGTCTTGTCAGTGCCTACCTCCAGGCGCTGGCGAATGAAGGAGTCTCCTCGGTACTGGTGATTTCTCACCTGCCGCTGGTAGGCTACCTGGTGTCCGAGCTCTGCCCGGGCGAGACGCCGCCGATGTTTACGACTTCCGCCATCGCCAGCGTTACGCTGGATAAAAGCGGCACAGGGGTGTTTGACTGGCAAATGAGTCCCTGCAACCTGAAGATGCGCAAGGCTATCTGATGTAGCCGGACCATGAAACATGAAAACCACATGTAAACAAAGAGCCGCTGCTGCGGCTCTTAACGTTTCTGGCGCTCAGGGAAGCTCTGGCGGCTGCCACTCTTCGACTTCAATCAGCACCAGCAGCGCCGCATCGCCGCCATACTCTTTTGGCGCCTGATGAAAGGCCATCACATGCGGATGCTGCGCCAGCCACAGCGGCGTCTGCTGCTTCAGAATGTGCTTGCCGTGGCCGTGCATTACGCAGGCGCAAAAAACATGCTCACGCCGACAAGCGGCAATCAGCGCGCCCAGCTCCTGCTTGGCCTGTAATTGCGTCAAGCCGTGCAAATCGAGAAACAGCTCCGGGGAGTAATCACCGCGCCGCAGTTTCTTTAACTCAAAGTGGCTGACGTCTTCGCGCACATATTTTACCGGGCCGTCGGTATTTAACAGCGGCTGGAATTCATCGGAAAAATAGTGGCTGTTATCAGCCTGCTCTTGCAGCAGGCGTTTTACCGGCACCTCGCTGACTTTTTTGCGCAGCGGGCGATGAACCACGGTATCCTGCTTGATTTGGCGCGTCCCGGTCATCAGTTGCCGGAACAGAGCCTGCTCCTCCTCGCTAAGCGATAGCTTCTTTTTCATTTGTGCATCTCATCTCTTCTTTCCCACAGTGTACCCGACTCACCGCCGCTCAGGTGTAGCAAAATGAATTTTTAGCCGCTTGTCGCGCGTGACGGTGCTGATTTATCGCTGTCTTCATGGCAAACTAGCCGCCGAAATTAATGCAGCCGGTCCTGGGGGATAATATGGATAAAATTTTCGTTGATGAAGCAGTGAATGAGCTGCACACCATTCAGGACATGTTGCGCTGGGCGGTCAGCCGCTTTAGCGCCGCGCAAATCTGGTACGGTCACGGGACCGATAACCCGTGGGACGAAGCGGTGCAATTAGTGCTGCCCACCCTCTATCTGCCGCTGGATATCCCGGAAGATATGCGCAACGCGCGCCTGACCTCCAGCGAGCGCCAGCGTATCGTTGAGCGCGTTATTCGCCGCGTTAATGAACGCATCCCGGTGGCCTATCTCACCAATAAAGCCTGGTTCTGCGGGCACGAATTTTATGTCGATGAGCGCGTACTGGTGCCGCGTTCGCCGATTGGCGAGCTTATTAACAACCGTTTTGCCGGGCTTATTCATCGCCAGCCGCAGCATATCCTCGATATGTGCACCGGCAGCGGCTGCATTGCTATTGCCTGTGCTTATGCTTTCCCACAAGCCGAAGTGGATGCGGTGGATATCTCCACTGACGCGCTGGCGGTCACTGAGCACAATATCGAAGAGCATGGTTTGCTTCACCATGTCACGCCGATTCGCTCTGACTTGTTCCGCGAACTGCCGAAAGTGCAGTACGACCTGATCGTGACTAACCCGCCTTATGTGGACGAAGAAGATATGTCCGACCTGCCGTCGGAATACCGTCATGAGCCGGAGCTGGGGCTGGCATCCGGCACTGATGGCCTGAAGCTGACGCGCCGCATCCTGGCCTGCGCGCCGGATTATCTTGCCGATGACGGTATCCTGATTTGTGAAGTGGGCAACAGCATGGTACATCTGATTGAACAATATCCTGATGTGCCGTTTACCTGGCTTGAGTTTGATAATGGCGGGGACGGCGTCTTTATGCTGACCAAAGCGCAGCTTCTCGGCGCGCGCGAATACTTCAGCATTTACAAAGACTAAAACCATAACAACACTCACAACGACAACGGAGCCGTGATGGCAGGAAACACAATTGGACAACTCTTTCGCGTCACCACCTTTGGCGAATCGCACGGTCTGGCGCTGGGTTGCATCGTTGATGGCGTGCCGCCAGGCATTGCGTTAACCGAAGCGGATCTGCAACACGACCTCGACCGCCGCCGTCCGGGGACATCGCGCTATACCACCCAGCGCCGCGAGCCGGACCAGGTGAAAATTCTCTCCGGCGTCTTTGACGGCGTGACGACCGGCACCAGCATTGGCTTGCTGATTGAAAACACCGACCAGCGCTCCCAGGATTACGGCGCGATTAAAGACCTGTTCCGCCCGGGGCATGCGGATTACACCTACGAGCAGAAATATGGCGTGCGCGATTATCGCGGCGGCGGGCGCTCCTCCGCGCGTGAAACCGCGATGCGCGTGGCAGCGGGCGCCATCGCTAAAAAATACCTGGCGCAGAAACTGGGTATCACCGTTCGCGGCTGCCTGACGCAAATGGGCGATATTCCGCTGGCGATCAAAGACTGGGAGCAGGTCGAGCAGAACCCGTTTTTCTGCCCGGACCCGGATAAAATCGACGCGCTGGATGAACTGATGCGCGGCCTGAAAAAAGAGGGCGACTCCATCGGGGCGAAGGTGACCGTGCTGGCAGACGGCGTACCGCCAGGTCTTGGCGAGCCGGTGTTCGACCGCCTGGATGCCGACATCGCGCACGCGCTGATGAGCATCAACGCGGTAAAAGGTGTGGAGATTGGCGATGGTTTCGAGGTGGTGAAACTGCGCGGCAGCGAAAACCGTGATGAAATCACCGCGCAGGGCTTTCAGAGCAATCACGCGGGCGGTATTCTGGGCGGGATCAGCAGCGGTCAGCAAATCGTTGCGAACATCGCGCTGAAACCGACCTCAAGCATCACCGTGCCGGGGCGCACGATTAATCGTTTTGGCGAGGAAGTCGAGATGATAACCAAAGGCCGCCACGACCCGTGCGTGGGGATTCGCGCGGTGCCGATTGCCGAGGCGATGCTGGCCATTGTGCTGATGGATCACTTCTTGCGCCAGCGCGCGCAAAATGCTGATGTTATGACGACTGTTCCACGCTGGTAAATGATGAAAAAAACGGCAATCGCGCTGTTTGCGCTGCTGATAAGCGCCGCTGCGACGGCGGCAACACCCTGGCAAAAATTGACGCATCCGGTTGCGGGCAGCCCGCAATCTATCGGCGCGTTCGCCAACGGCTGTATCGTGGGCGCTCAGGCGCTGCCTCTTGAGGCGCAGAGCTATCAGGTCATGCGTAGCGATAAGCGCCGCTATTTCGGCCACCCGGATCTGGTGCTGTTTATTCAGCGCCTGAGCACGCAGGTGCATAACCTCGGGCTTGGTACGGTGCTGGTGGGCGATATGGGGATGCCGGCAGGCGGGCGCTTTAACGGCGGGCACGCCAGCCATCAATCCGGGCTGGATGTGGATATTTTCCTGCAATTACCCAAAGCGCGCTGGAGTAGCGCTCAGCTGCTCAGGCCACAGGCGCTGGATCTGGTTGCGCGTGATGGCAAACGCGTGGTGCCGGGGCTGTGGAAGCCGGAAATCAGCAGCCTTATCAAGCTTGCGGCACAGGACAATGACGTGACGCGAATCTTCGTTAACCCGGCCATCAAGCAGCAATTGTGCCTGGATGCGGGCAGCGATCGCGACTGGCTGCGTAAGGTGCGACCGTGGTTCCAGCACCGCGCGCATATGCATGTGCGCCTGCGCTGCCCGGCAGACAGCCTTGAGTGCGAAGATCAGCCGCTGCCGCCGCCGGGCGATGGCTGTGGCGCGGAGCTGCAAAGTTGGTTTGAACCGGCGAAACCCGGCACGACATCTCCTGAGAAAAAGACACCGCCGCCACCGCCGCCGTCTTGTCAGGCCTTACTGGATGAGCACGAAATTTAATGGATATCTTTCAACAGCTGTTTATGGTGACACCGTGGATGATGGTGGCGCTTTTTTTTGTTGCGCTGCTGGCCGGGTTTATCGATGCGCTGGCAGGCGGAGGCGGCCTGCTGACCGTTCCGGCGCTGCTGGCGGCTGGCATGACGCCTGCCCAGGCGCTGGCGACCAATAAACTCCAGGCGTGCGGCGGCTCCATCTCTGCAAGCCTCTATTTTATTCGCCGTAAAGTGGTCAATGTTGGCGATCAGAAGCTGAATATTCTGATGACGTTTATCGGTTCAACCACCGGCGCGCTGCTGGTGCAGTATGTGAAATCGGACGTGCTGCGCCAAATCCTGCCGATCCTGGTTATCTGTATTGGTCTCTACTTTTTGTTGATGCCGAAACTGGGTGAAGAGGACCGCCAGCGCCGTCTGTACGGTTTACCCTTCGCGCTGGTGGCAGGAGGCTGCGTGGGTTTCTACGATGGCTTTTTCGGCCCTGGCGCGGGGTCTTTTTACGCGCTGGCCTTTGTTACCCTCTGCGGTTTCAACCTGGCGAAATCCACGGCGCATGCCAAAGTGCTGAACGCCACCTCCAATATCGGCGGGCTGCTGCTGTTTATTATTGGCGGCAAAGTGGTGTGGGCCACCGGTTTTGTGATGCTGGCCGGGCAGTTTCTCGGCGCGCGCATCGGTTCTCGCCTGGTGTTGAGTAAAGGGCAGAAACTCATTCGTCCGATGATTGTGATTGTCTCGGCGGTGATGAGTGCCAAACTGCTTTATGACAGTCACGGCCAGGAAATCCTCCAGTTTCTCGGGGCGAATGTATGACCCATCATTACGAACAATTAATTGAAATTTTCGATCGCTGTTTTGCCGACGATTTTAATACACGTCTGATTAAAGGCGACGACGAACCGATCTATCTTCCTGCTGATGAGCAAGTGCCTTACAACCGTATCGTTTTCGCCCACGGTTTTTATGCCAGCGCACTGCATGAGATTTCTCACTGGTGCATTGCCGGTGAAGCGCGGCGTAAGCAGGTGGATTTTGGCTACTGGTACTGCCCGGATGGACGCGATGCGGCGACTCAGGGCAAGTTTGAGGACGTGGAAGTTAAACCCCAGGCCTTTGACTGGCTGTTTTGCGTGGCGGCGGGGTTCCCGTTTAACGTC
Organism: Vagococcus sp. WN89Y; assembly: GCF_052220145.1. NCBI lineage: Bacteria > Bacillati > Bacillota > Bacilli > Lactobacillales > Enterococcaceae > Vagococcus > Vagococcus sp. WN89Y. The sequence goes on from NZ_JBQPOM010000029.1 coordinate 218,969, forward strand.
AGCTGCGACAACCTGGAAGGTGACGTCGAGCCGGATCGCATTGCGTTTCAGCGCCGCGTCCATGACCAGGTAATGACGTACCTGACGCAGGGTATTCCTCCGCGCCCGGCACGCTTTATTAAGGCTTTACAGGATTATTACCAAACGCCGCCTTTAGCGGCAGAACAGTTTCCGTGGCCGGAAGATCTCTGAGGCCATGTTTGCAAAAGAGGAAGAAAGATGATTGCGGAGTTTGAATCACGCATTCTGGCGTTAATTGATAACATGGTGGAAAGCGCCAGCGATGATGAGCTGTTTGCTGGCGGTTATCTGCGTGGGCACCTGACGCTGGCGGTGGCAGACCTGGAAAGCGGTGACGACCACTCCCACGAAGCCGTTTACAGCAAAGTCAGCGCCAGTCTGGAGACGGCTATTCATGCAGGCGAGCTGTCGCCGCGCGACCAGGCGCTGGTGCTCGGCATGTGGGATAACCTCTATCAGCAGGCGAAATTCCACTAAGCCTGTTTCCCTCTCCCGGCGGGAGAGGGGTCTTATTTCACCGCTTTTCCCTTCAGTAATTTCCTCACCCATAAACGGTTCGGGTTTATCGCTGCGAGTGTCTCTGCGTCCAGCGGAATCGGCTCGTCACTCATTTGCGAGGCGAGGATTTCTGCCGCCAGCGGCGCGCTGCACAGCCCGCGCGAGCCAAGCGCGCCGAGCATAAATAACCCGTCGTGCACCGGCGCGGGCGAGGCATTGTCCGGCTGCTGAGATAACTGTGCATAGGCGGCAAGCGTGGCATCGTAGTCAGGCACATTCCCCACCATTGGCAGATGATCGCGGGTCGCACAGCGCACGCCGCAACGCGCTTCTTTCGCGCTGACATCCACCTCGTGTGCCCATTGCGCCTGCGGGAAGCAGTCGAGCAGACGCTGGCGATTTTGCTGCTGATCCGCCTCGCTATACGCCATTTCCCCACGCCCGCGATGATAGCTGGCGCCAATACAGTGCTGCTGCGTGCGCGGGTTTTGCGGCGTCAGATAACCGTCATAGCACAGCACCTGGCGCAGCCCGGCCAGGTGCTCAGCGGTCGGGATATGGCTCACCTGGCCCGCCACGGGGTAAACCGGCAGATTTTGCGTCTGCGCAAACTCACTGATGCGATGACCGTTAGCCAATACCACCGTGGCGTGTTGGCGCACCTCGCCATTCCCAAAGTGCAGCTGCCAGCGGTTATCCTGCCGGTTGAGGTGTTGCAGCGCATGGTTGTAATGCACCTGTAAGCCCTGCGAGCAGGCCAGTTCGATGGCCGCTGCGCTCAGTTGGGCAGGGCACAGCCAGCCGCCAGCCGGGTAGGTGATGCCGCCGCAGCCCGTGTCGACATTTGCCGTGGCTTTCACGGTTGCGGCATCCACCGGAGCGGCAAGTTCTGGCGGCAGTTCCAGCGTCAGCATCTGCGCAATTTTCTGCTGGCTTTTCTCATCCCAACCGAGCTGCGTTACGCCGCACCACTGCTTGTCAAAGTCGACGGGAAGGGCGTCGTAAAGCCTGCGGGCAAAGGTGAACGCGGCGGGGAAAAAGCGCGCCAGCGCCGGATCGTGCGCGCTAAGAAGCGGGTAAAGTGCCCCCTGGCGATTTCCGGATGCGCCTTCGCCTACTGCAGCATCGGCGCAGTAGAGCGTAACCTGCCAGCCGCGGCGCAGCAGCGCCAGCGATAACAGGGCGCTGGCAATGCCGCCGCCAATCAGCGCTACTTCGCGCGCGCTGCTGCCGCTTCGGGCAAACCAGGGCGTGCGTGCGGGAAAGGTCAGGTTTTGCGTCATCACGCCGGTGAGCATTTCGCGCTTGCGGCCAAACCCTTTGCGCTTATGCATCTCAAAACCGGCCTCCTGCAAACCACGGCGCACAAACCCGGCGGAGGTAAATGTCGCCAGCGTCCCACCCGGTTTTGCCAGGCGCGCCATCGCCTGGAAAAGCGCAGGCGTCCACATGTCCGGGTTTTTCGACGGCGCAAAGCCATCCAGAAACCAGGCGTCCACACGCTGATTTAGCGAATCATCCAGCTTTTGCGTCAGGTCATTAATATCGCCAAACCACACATCAAGCGTGATGCGGCCCTCGTCAAGCAGTAACCGGTGGCAACCGGCAAAGGGCAGCGGCCAGCAGGCCTGCAACTGCAAAGCCCAGGGCGCAAGCTCTGGCCAGTGCGCGTGGGCTTTACGCAGATCGTCAGCAGTCAGCGGAAATTTTTCAAAACTGATGAAATGTAATCTTTCCAGGATAGCGTCAGGATGCGCGGCGCGAAAGGCGTCAAACGCCTGGCATAGCGTCAGGAAGTTCAGGCCGGTGCCAAAACCGCTTTCCGCGACGATAAACAGCGGATGCAGATGGTTCTGAAAACGCTGTTCCAGATGATTACCGCCGAGAAAAACATAACGCGTTTCTTCCAGTCCGTTATCATTAGAGAAATAGACGTCATCAAAATCTCGGGAAACAGGTGTACCCTCAGCGTTGAACTCAAGGTTGGCGGATTGTATAGCGGTTTGTTTCACGTAAGTTACTCGTCCATCAGGCAGTAGCATGATCTTAACGAGGGGAATGTAAAGGCGCAAATTTACGCGCGAAATGTCTGATCGGACTTGTTCGGCGTACAACTGTACGCTATCTTGCGAAGCGAAACTTAAAATTAGTACGACTTACTAGGGGTATTGAATGAAACGTGCAGTGATTACTGGCCTGGGCATCGTTTCCAGCATCGGTAATAACCAGCAGGAAGTCCTGGCATCTCTGCGTGAAGGACGCTCAGGGATCACTTTCTCTCAGGAGTTGAAGGATTCCGGCATGCGTAGCCACGTGTGGGGCAACGTAAAACTGGATACCACTGGCCTCATCGACCGTAAAGTTGTGCGCTTTATGAGCGACGCCTCCATTTATGCGTTTCTGTCTATGGAACAGGCGATCGCTGACGCAGGCCTCTCTGACGAGGTTTACCAGAATAACCCGCGCGTTGGCCTGATTGCAGGTTCCGGCGGCGGCTCTCCGAAGTATCAGGTGTTCGGCGCTGACGCAATGCGCAGCCCGCGCGGGCTGAAAGCGGTGGGTCCGTATGTGGTGACTAAAGCCATGGCCTCCGGCGTTTCTGCCTGCCTGGCGACACCTTTTAAAATCCACGGCGTTAACTACTCCATTAGCTCCGCCTGTGCGACCTCTGCACACTGCATTGGTAACGCGGTCGAGCAAATCCAGCTGGGCAAGCAGGACATCGTTTTTGCAGGCGGCGGCGAAGAGCTGTGCTGGGAAATGGCCTGTGAGTTCGACGCGATGGGCGCGCTGTCGACCAAATATAACGAGACGCCGGAAAAAGCGTCCCGTACCTATGATGCTGGTCGCGACGGCTTCGTTATCGCAGGCGGCGGCGGCATGGTGGTGGTTGAAGAGCTGGAACACGCGCTGGCACGCGGTGCGCATATCTACGCTGAAATCGTCGGTTACGGCGCAACGTCCGACGGTGCCGATATGGTTGCCCCGTCAGGCGAAGGCGCGGTGCGCTGCATGAAGATGGCGATGGCCGGGCTGGATGCGCCGGTGGATTATCTCAACTCCCACGGCACTTCCACACCGGTGGGCGACGTGAAAGAGCTGGGCGCTATCCGTGAAGTCTTTGGCGACAACACGCCAGCCATTTCTGCCACCAAAGCGATGACCGGGCACTCCCTCGGCGCGGCGGGCGTGCAGGAAGCAATCTACTCGCTGCTGATGCTGGAACACGGCTTTATTGCGCCCAGCATCAACATCGAGGAGCTGGATGAGCAGGCGGCTGGCATGAACATCATCACCCAGCCGACCGAACGTCAGCTGACGACGGTGATGTCCAACAGCTTCGGCTTTGGCGGCACCAACGCAACGCTCGTCATGCGTAAGCTTAAATAAGCTTAAGCGTTGTGCTGAATATAACGAAAGGGAGCCGCGGCTCCCTTTTTCACGTTGACAATTTGCCGCTGCGACAGGCAAACTCCCGGGCATCTTTACCGTAAGCGTTTAACGTTAACCAACGCGCCTTAACCCTGAAACTCAGGTAGAGGGGGCGTGGTGTATCCCGCCTTACTCTGCGTTATGGAGTAATGCATGTCAGACTCAAAAAGCACGTCTTCTGCAAATCTTTCCCTGTTTCGCATCGCGTTTGCCGTCTTTCTTACCTATATGACCGTCGGTCTTCCGCTGCCGGTGATCCCGCTGTTTGTGCATCACGAGCTGGGCTATGGCAACACCATGGTAGGTATTGCCGTGGGTATTCAGTTTCTGGCGACCGTGCTGACGCGCGGCTATGCCGGGCGGCTGGCGGATCAGCGTGGGGCGAAACGTTCGACGATGCAGGGCATGGTAGCCTGCGCGCTGGCGGGGGTGGCCTGGCTTCTCGCCGCGCTGCTGCCGGTGGAACCGTGGGTAAAATTCACGCTGTTAATTGTTGGCCGCCTGGTTCTGGGCTTTGGCGAGAGCCAGCTGCTGACCGGCACGCTGACCTGGGGGCTTGGGCTGGTTGGCCCGACGCGCTCGGGCAAGGTGATGTCATGGAACGGTATGGCGATTTATGGCGCGCTGGCGGCGGGTGCGCCGCTGGGCTTACTGATCCACAGCCGGTTCGGTTTTGCGGCACTTGCGGCAACCACCACCGCGCTGCCGCTGATGGCCTGGGCGTTTAACGGCAGCGTGCGAAAAGTTCCGGCGAGCGCGGGCGTGCGCCCGTCTTTGTTAAGCGTGGTGGGGCTTATCTGGCAGCCAGGGTTAGGACTTGCCTTACAGGGCGTAGGTTTTGCGGTCATCGGCACCTTTGTTTCGCTCTATTTTGCCAGCCAGGGCTGGCCGATGGCCGGGTTTACCCTGACCGCATTTGGCGGCGCGTTTGTGTTGATGCGTGTGCTGTTTGGCTGGATGCCGGATAAATATGGCGGCGTGCGCGTGGCTGTCGTCTCGCTGCTTATCGAAGCTATCGGCCTGCTGCTGTTGTGGCAAGCGCAGGGCGCAGGCTTAGCCCTGGCGGGTGCGGCGCTGACCGGCTGTGGCTGTTCGCTTATCTTCCCGGCGCTCGGTGTCGAAGTGGTAAAACGCGTGCCGCCGCAGGTGCGTGGCACGGCGCTGGGGGGTTATGCCGCGTTTCAGGACATCTCCTATGCCGTGAGCGGCCCGTTGACCGGGCTACTTGCCACCTCGCTCGGCTATGCGTCGGTGTTCCTGGCCGGCGCCGTCTCAGCGGTTATCGGTATCCTGGTCACGCTTGTCGCTTTCCGGTCACGAAAATGCGCAGATAAATAGTTTCTGCAACCGGTTTCACAAAAACGTAGCGCGATGATGTCATGTCACCGCAGGCTTGTTTATCCTTGGCTTAACATTGAGCGAAAGGAGAAATATATGCCTGGGTTTAAAGCAGATTTTCTGTGGGGCGGTGCGGTAGCGGCGCATCAACTGGAAGGCGGCTGGCAGGAGGGCGGGAAAGGCGTCAGCGTTGCCGATGTGATGACCGCCGGTGCGCACGGTGTCCCGCGTGAAATTACCGACGGTGTCTTGCCCGGTAAGAATTACCCTAACCATGAAGCCATCGATTTTTACCATCGCTACAAAGACGATATTAAGCTGTTCGCTGAGATGGGTTTTAAATGTTTTCGTACCTCTATTGCCTGGACGCGTATTTTCCCGAAAGGGGACGAGCTGGAACCCAATGAGGCCGGGCTGCAATTTTACGACGATCTCTTTGACGAGTGCCTGAAATATAATATCGAGCCGGTGATTACGCTCTCGCATTTCGAAATGCCTTATCACCTCGTTACCGAATATGGCGGCTGGCGCAATCGTAAATTAATCGATTTCTTTGTCCGTTTTGCTACTGTGGTATTTGACCGTTATCGCAATAAAGTAAAATACTGGATGACGTTTAACGAAATAAATAACCAGGCCAATTATCACGAGGACTTTGCGCCGTTTACTAACTCCGGGGTGAAATATAAACCGGGTGAAGATCGCGAAGTAATAATGTATCAGGCTGCGCATTACGAATTAGTGGCGAGCGCGCTGGCAGTTGAGGCCGGGCATAAAATTAACCCGGACTTTAAAATTGGCTGCATGATTGCGATGTGCCCGATTTACCCGCTGACCTGTAACCCGAACGATATGATGATGTCGGTCGCAGCGATGCACCGCCGCTACTGGTTTACCGATGTGCACGTTCGCGGTTATTACCCGCAGCATCTGTTGAATTATTTTGCCCGTCGGCATTTTAAGCTGGATATTACCGACGAGGATCTGCAAATATTAACTCGTGGCTGCGTTGACTATATCGGCTTTAGTTATTATATGTCCTTTGTCACCAAAGCCACGGAAGATAACCCGCTGCTGGATTATGACGAAACGAAAAGCCTGGTGCCAAACCCGTATGTGAATGCATCCGACTGGGGCTGGCAAATTGACCCTGTCGGTTTGCGCTATTCGCTTAATTATTTCTACGACCGTTATCAGCTGCCGCTGTTTGTGGTGGAAAATGGTTTTGGTGCAATTGATAAACCGGAAAGCGACGGCGTGGTCAATGACCAGTATCGCATCGATTATATGCGTGACCACATCCGCGAAATGAAAAAAGCGGTGGCGGAAGATGGCGTCGATTTAATGGGTTATACCCCGTGGGGCTGCATTGATTTAGTTTCAGCGGGAACCGGCGAAATGAAAAAACGCTACGGCTTTATTTATGTCGATAAAGATAACGAAGGCAACGGTACGCTTGCGCGCAGTCGCAAAAAATCGTTCTGGTGGTATCAGGACGTAATTAAAAATAACGCTGAGAATATTTAGCGCAGAATGTCCCCTCCGCCCGGAGGGGACAGATTTACACCACCAGCCAGAAAAACGCGAGCGCGACCAGCAGGGCAAGAAAGAGTAAGCCGGGGCGCGCGGAAAGGTTTTTAACGCTGTCGATAAACGGCGCGATAAACGGGTTATAAATCGGCTGAATATCACGAACCTCAATCATTCCTGACGCCCGCTCGGTACGGCGTAAGAAAATATGATTTAAAATATCCTGCACTTGCGCGGTGGTCAGCACCGTTTGCGGCGTGGCCTGCCAGTTTTGCTGCGCATAATCCGTAACCGATCGCCACTCCACATCCTCCAGCGGTTGTTTCAGCGACGTTTGCAACGCATGCAGCGTGGGAGCAGGGTGCGTACTCAGCGTCTGGCGCGCCTGCAGCCAGGTCATCAGCGGAGCAAAATGTTTTGCCGGAATCAGCTCACCCGTCTTCACCCCGGAAAGCTCCAGCATGGATTGCCAGATTTGCTTGCCCGGCTCGCCGGTTGCCGCGGCAAGTTTGGTTACCGCCTGGTTGAGCGAATTATGTTCCGCAGGCAGTAGCGGGCGCTCGGTCGCCGGGCGCTGCTGCGGCTGGGGAATGGTTATCTGATTGTTTTGCAACATCGTCAGCACGGTTTTTAACTGCTGCGGCGTCAGCTGGCTGAGCGCCGTCTGCCCAAACTGCTGGCGAATAAAATCACTCACCGCCTGGCGGTTATTCCCCTGACCTAACAGTTCGGTGAGCTGCGAGATAATCTGGCGCGTGGTATGGTTTTGTGTGGCCGTTTCCAGACGCTGGCCAAGATGCTGCTCAGCCGCCGGGAAATGGCGGGCCTGCAATGGCGCATCATTTTTTAGCCCAAGTTCATGTTTCATCCCGGCCCAGACTTCCGCGCTTTGCTGCTGGGTCAGCGCCACCAGCCGGACAATCAGCCGCTCCAGCACCGTGCGCTGTAAGCTGGTCAGGGGGGCATCGCCGGCAGTGCTGCCTGTTAACGGTGGTTCTTGCCCGGGAGGGCGCGCGCTCGCACCCTGAATGGGTTGCATCATCTAAATCCTCTTACTCTCGCATGGGGGCATCAAGGCATTGTGGGTATGCCTGGCGGCGAGATTATGGCACACTTGCGCGCTGAACTCCCGTCTCAAACAGGTACTGTAGCGTGAAAATCCTTGTTGATGAAAATATGCCTTACGCCCGCGATCTTTTTCGCCGTCTGGGTGAGGTGAAGGCTATTCCTGGGCGCCCGCTCCCACAGGCGGAGCTGGCAGATGCCGACGCATTAATGGTGCGCTCCGTCACCAAAGTGAATGAGGCGTTATTACAGGGTACGGGCATCAAATTCGTCGGCACCGCGACGGCGGGCACTGACCATGTCGATGAGGCATTTCTTAACGAAGCGGGTATTGCGTTTTCGGCAGCGCCTGGCTGTAACGCTATCGCCGTGGTGGAGTACGTTTTTTCTGCGCTGCTGATGCTTGCCGAGCGCGACGGTTTTGCCTTGCAGGATCGCACCGTTGGCATCGTCGGCGTGGGCAACGTGGGCAGCCGTTTACAAACGCGCCTGGAGGCGCTGGGTGTGCGCACGCTGCTGTGCGATCCGCCGCGCGCCGATCGTGGCGATGAAGGCGAGTTCTTAAGCCTTGATGAACTGGTGCAGGAAGCGGATGTTCTGACCTTCCACACGCCGCTTTTCAAGGAAGGGCAGTATAAAACGCTGCATCTGGTGGATGATGCGCTGCTCTCCCGCTTGCGCGCTGGCACTATTCTGATAAATGCCTGTCGCGGCCCGGTGGTGGATAACGCGGCATTGCTGCGCCATTTGCAGGCAGGGCAGGCGCTGGATGCGGTGCTGGACGTCTGGGAGCCGGAACCTGATCTTAACGTCGCGCTGCTGGAGAACGTCGCTATCGGCACGGCGCATATCGCGGGCTATACCCTGGAAGGTAAAGCGCGCGGTACGACGCAGGTGTTTGAAGCCTTTAGTGAATTTCTCGGCCAGCGCCAACAGGTCGCGCTCGATGCGCTGCTGCCCGCCCCGGATTTTGGCCGTATTACGCTGCATGGCCCGCTTGATCAGTCAACGCTAAAAAGGCTGGTTCATTTGGTGTATGATGTGCGCCGCGACGATGCACTGCTGCGTAAAGTGGCGGGCATGCCGGGTGAGTTTGATAAGCTGCGTAAAAACTATCTTGAGCGCCGCGAATGGTCATCCTTGTATGTGCAGTGTGATGACGCCGCGGCGGCCGCGTTGTTGCAAAAGCTGGGCTTCAACGCAGTACACAACCCGGTACGTTAATGTCTTCTTAATGCTCCTTGCCTGCCATGCTGGCAAGGACGCGCTATTTCTGGAGTAAATCACCATGTCTGAAGGCTGGAATATTGCCGTTCTCGGTGCCACCGGTGCCGTCGGGGAAGCCTTATTCGAAACCCTGGCGGAGCGTCAGTTCCCGGTGGGCGACCTGTTTGCGCTGGCAAGCAGTGAAAGCGCAGGCGAAAACCTGCGTTTTGCGGGGAAAACCGTGCAGGTGCAGGATGCCGCAGAGTTTGACTGGACACAGGCGCAGCTGGCGTTTTTTGTGGCGGGCGTTGAGGCGACCGCCGCGTATATAGAAGAAGCCACCAATGCGGGCTGCCTGGTCATTGACACCAGCGGGCTGTTTGCGCTGGAGCCGGATGTACCGCTGGTGATGCCGGATATTAACCCGTTTGTGCTGGCTGATTACCGTAACCGTAATATTATCGCAGTGCCCGATAGCCTGACCAGCCAGCTGCTGGCGGCGCTGAAACCGCTGGTGGATGCTGGCGGAATATCGCGCGTGGCGGTGACCAACCTGCTGTCGGTTTCCCGCCAGGGCAAACAGGCCATCGACGCGCTGGCCGGGCAGAGCGCCAAACTGCTTAACGGTGTACCGATTGATGAAGACGATTATTTCGGCCGCCAGCTGGCGTTCAACATGCTGCCGCTGCTGGCAGACAGAGAAGGTAGCGTGCGCGAAGAGCGCATGATTATCGATCAGACGCGCAAAATCCTGCAGGACGACGGCCTGATGATCTCCGCCAGCTGTGTACAGTCGCCCGTGTTCTACGGTCATGCGCAGATGGTGAGCTTTGAAGCTATTCGCCCGCTGGCTGCTGAAGAAGCGCGCGACGCGTTTAGCCGCGATGAAGAAATCGTTTTATCCGAAGAGAACGACTTTCCGACCCAGGTCGGCGACGCGTCGGGCCAGGCGCATCTCTCCGTGGGCTGCGTGCGCAATGATTACGGTATGCCGGAGCAAATCCAGTTCTGGTCAGTGGCAGACAACGTCCGTTTCGGCGGCGCGCTGATGGCGGTAAAAATCGCTGAAAAACTGGTGCAGGAGTATCTGTACTGATGCAGGACGAGAAAGCGCCGGTCTATAAAATTGCTCTCGGTATTGAGTACGACGGCAGCAAGTATTACGGCTGGCAACGGCAACAAGAAGTACGCAGCGTGCAGGAGAAGCTGGAAAAAGCGCTCTCGCAGGTGGCTAACGAACCGATCACCGTCTTTTGCGCCGGGCGTACGGACGCCGGCGTTCATGCAACCGGGCAGGTGGTGCATTTTGAAACCACCGCCCGGCGTAAAGACGCTGCGTGGACGCTGGGTGTAAATGCGAATTTACCTGGTGACATTGCGGTGCGTTGGGTCAAAGATGTCCCCGATGATTTTCATGCACGTTTCAGCGCCACGGCTCGCCGTTACCGCTACGTCATCTATAATCATCGCCTGCGCCCGGCGGTGCTGGCCCAGGGCGTTACGCATTATCATCAGCCGCTTGATGCCGAACGGATGCATCGTGCGGCGCAGTGTCTGCTTGGCGAGAATGACTTTACCTCGTTTCGCGCCGTGCAGTGCCAGTCGCGTACCCCCTGGCGAAATCTGATGCATATCAACGTCAGCCGTTATGGTGCGTATGTGGTGGTGGATATCAAAGCAAATGCCTTTGTACATCATATGGTCAGGAATATTGTCGGCAGCCTGATGGAAGTGGGCGCCCACAACCAGCCGGAGAGCTGGATAGCAGAGTTGCTGGCGGTTAAGGACAGAACGCTGGCGGCAGCAACGGCGAAGGCGGAAGGGCTGTATCTGGTGTCGGTCGATTATCCGGCGCGTTATGACCTTCCCTCGGTGCCAATGGGCCCGCTGTTCCTGGCGGACTAGTCGCAATCATACAAGGCTTAAGCATACATGGAACTCATACGCTTTCTTATTGATTTCATTCTGCATATTGATGTGCATCTGGCGGAACTGGTCGCGCAATATGGCGTCTGGGTCTACGCGATTCTTTTTCTGATCCTGTTTTGTGAAACCGGGCTGGTGGTCACGCCATTCTTACCCGGTGATTCGTTGCTGTTTGTCGCCGGTGCGCTGGCCTCCCTTGAAACCAACGATCTGAACGTGCACATGATGGTGCTTTTAATGCTGGTTGCCGCTATTGTCGGCGATGCAGTGAATTACACCATCGGGCGGCTCTTCGGCGAGCGGTTATTCAGCAACCCTGACTCAAAGATTTTCCGCCGCAGCTATCTTGATAAAACTCATCAGTTTTATGAAAAACACGGCGGTAAAACGATTATCCTCGCGCGTTTTGTGCCGATCGTGCGTACTTTTGCGCCTTTTGTCGCCGGGATGGGGCATATGTCCTACCGCCACTTCGCCATGTATAACGTAGTGGGCGCGCTGCTGTGGGTATTACTCTTTACCTACGCCGGGTACTTCTTTGGTACCATTCCAATGATTCAGGAAAATCTTAAGTTACTGATTGTGGGAATTATCGTGGTGTCTATACTTCCCGGAGTGATTGAGATTATTCGCCACCGTCGTGCGGCAAAGCGACTGGCGAAATAAGGACTCAACCGCGGTTCGACCACTTTTTTATCCCAAGTTGCGAACCGTTATGTTTTAATGTGCACCATTTATGGGCTACCAGGTTCATGTATAAAGGTTATCAATGAGCTGGATTGAAAGAATTAAGAGCAACATCACCCCCACCCGTAAGGCAAGCATTCCTGAAGGCGTGTGGACAAAATGCGATAGCTGCGGCCAGGTACTGTATCGTGCCGAACTGGAGCGTAACCTTGAGGTCTGCCCAAAATGTGATCACCACATGCGTATGACAGCGCGTAATCGCCTGCATAGCCTGCTGGATGAAGGTTCACTGGTGGAGCTGGGTAGCGAGCTTGAGCCAAAAGATGTGCTGAAGTTCCGCGATTCCAAAAAATACAAAGACCGTCTGGCCACGGCACAGAAAGAGACCGGCGAGAAAGATGCGCTGGTCGTAATGAAAGGCACTCTGCACGGTATGCCGGTTGTTGCAGCGGCGTTTGAGTTTGCCTTTATGGGCGGCTCAATGGGCTCCGTTGTCGGCGCGCGCTTTGTACGTGCCGTCGAGCAGGCGCTGGAAGATAACTGTCCGCTTATCTGCTTCTCGGCTTCCGGCGGTGCGCGTATGCAGGAAGCGCTGATGTCGCTGATGCAGATGGCGAAAACCTCTGCGGCGCTGGCAAAAATGCAGGAACGCGGTCTGCCGTATATATCCGTGCTGACCGACCCGACAATGGGCGGCGTTTCCGCAAGCTTCGCGATGCTTGGCGATTTAAACATTGCTGAGCCGAAGGCGCTGATTGGCTTTGCCGGCCCGCGTGTTATCGAGCAGACCGTGCGCGAAAAACTGCCGCCAGGCTTCCAGCGCAGCGAGTTCCTTATCGAAAAAGGCGCGATTGACATGATTGTCCGCCGCCCGGAGCTGCGTCTGAAACTGGCGCGTATTCTGGCGAAGCTGATGAATCAGCCCGCGCCCGATCCAGACGACGCGCACGTTGGCACGGTTATCCCTGCAAACGCGAGTCAGGATGGCGAGGCCTGATAACACGTTATTCTTCTTGTTGCAGCCCTTTGGCGGCGCAGTGAACAGCGTGCCGGTTGACCGCACACCCCGTGCAGGACGTGTTCCGGGGAGCGCCGTGTTGCCAGCTTCCTGCAACAGAAGTAATTTTGTGTATACTATCGAGGGCAGGGCCACTGGCGCTGCCCTTTTGCTTTTCAAACCGTCTCAATTCAACGGGCATCATGGACATTAAACGCATTCCGCAAGCCACGTCGCCCCTGGCCGCGTGGCTTTCTTATCTGGAAAACCTGCACAGTAAAACTATCGATCTGGGTCTTGATCGCGTAAGTCAGGTGGCGGCGCGTCTTGACGTATTGCGTCCTGCGCCGTTCGTTTTTACCGTGGCCGGAACCAACGGCAAAGGCACCACCTGCCGCACGCTGGAGTCCATTCTGCTGGCGGCGGGCTACCGCGTTGGCGTCTACAGCTCCCCTCATCTGGTGCGTTATACCGAGCGCGTGCGCGTGCAGGGCGGTGAACTGGCTGAATCTGCACATACCGCTTCTTTTGCGGCAATCGAAGCCGCGCGCGGCGATATCTCGCTGAGCTACTTTGAGTTTGGCACCCTCTCGGCGCTATGGCTGTTTAAACAGGCGCAGCTGGATGTGGTTATCCTTGAAGTGGGGCTTGGCGGAAGACTGGATGCCACCAATATGGTGGATGCGGACGTGGCGGTTGTCACCAGTATCGCACTTGATCATACCGACTGGCTTGGCCCTGACAGGGAAAGTATCGGTCGCGAAAAAGCCGGTATCTTCCGCGCCGGTAAACCCGCCGTCGTGGGCGAGCCGGATATGCCGCACACCATTGCCGATGTGGCGCAGGAGAAAGGCGCGCGTCTGTTACGCCGTGATGTGGACTGGCGTTATGACGTGGATGCCGCGAGCTGGAACTTTTTTGACGCCCGGGGTGAGCTTCGCGACTTACCGCTGCCAACAGTGCCACAGCCCAATGCTGCGACGGCGCTGGCCGCTCTGCGCGCCAGCGGTCTTAACGTTGGCGAGCAGGCGATCCGTGAGGGGATTGCGGCAGCTATTTTGCCCGGACGTTTCCAGATTGTGAGCGAATCACCACGTCTGATCCTTGATGTCGCGCATAATCCCCATGCGGCGGGCTATCTGGCCGGGCGGCTGGCGGCGCTGCCGAAGACCGGGCGCGTGCTGGCGGTGGTCGGTATGCTGCATGATAAAGACATTGCCGGAACGCTGGCCTGTCTGGAGCCGGTAGTCGATAGCTGGTATTGTGCCCCTCTGGAAGGGCCGCGCGGCGCAACAGCGCAGCAATTGCTGACACACCTCAAACAGGGGCAGGCATGGCCTGATGTTGCGCAAGCCTGGCAGGCGGCGATGGCCGATGCTAATGCAGGCGATACCGTACTGGTGTGCGGATCTTTTCACACTGTGGCACATGTTATGGAAGCGATGGAAGCGGGGAGAACCGGTGGCGAGTAAGTTTCAGAACCGTTTAATGGGGACTATTGTGCTGGTTGCGCTCGGGGTCATTGTTCTTCCCGGGCTGCTCGACGGGCAGAAAAAACATTATCAGGATGAATTTGCGGCGATCCCGTTGGTGCCGAAGCCCGGCGATCGCGATGAGCCGGATATGATGCCGGCCACTCAGGCGCTGCCTGCGCAGCCGCCGGAAGGCGCGGCGGAAGAGGTGCGTGCAGGCGATGCGGCCGCGCCGACGCTCAACGACTCCCGGCTGGCGGCCAATAGTAACCCGCAGCCGGAAGTGGCAGAGCCGCCGGTAACCGCTAAGCCGAAACCGGTCGGGAAGCCGCAGCCAAAACCGCAGCCGGTGGTTGACACGCCGCCGAAGGCGCAGGTTCAGCAGCCGGTGGTGAATGACGCGCCGCCAAAAGCGGCGGAAGAAAAACCGCAGCCTTCCGGAAAGGCGTATGTCGTTCAGCTTGGCGCGTTGAAAAATGCGGATAAAGTGAATGAAATCGTCGGGAAATTGCGCAGCGCAGGGTATCGCGCTTACACCTCGCCGACCACGCCAGTGCAGGGTAAAATCACCCGTATTCTGGTGGGGCCGGACGCCTCGCGCGATAAGCTGAAAAACTCGCTGGGCGAGCTGAAACAGCTATCAGGCTTAAACGGCGTGGTGATGGGCTACACGCCTAACTAAGCGTTTTCCGCCAGCGCGGGTGATGGCGTAACCAGTGTGTAAAAGTTACCCGCTGGCCTCTTTTTAACCGATTGGCCAGGGGCAAACCGTGCGAGAATACGCTTTCGCAGCACTGAGAAGCCAGACCCGGCTGGTGAAATTTCACGTGCTGCCTGGTATCACCGCGGTGAATAACAGAGCAGGGCAGGCGGTGTGAGTTCTCTTCTTCTCTTCGCTTTTGAAGGAAGAGAAATAACGAAAAACGCCTGAAAAACAGGCGATCGGAACCGTGGCGTTGAGCGTTTTTTCAGCGCCATTTTTATTTACGCATGGGAAGGAAATCCCTACGCAAACGTTTTCTTTTTCTGTTAGAATGCGCCCCGAACTGGACGACAGGGCGTAAATTGTTGGGACACATATGGTCTGGATTGATTACGCCATCATCGCGGTGATTGGTTTTTCTTGTCTGGTAAGCCTGATCCGTGGCTTTGTTCGTGAAGCGTTATCGCTGGTAACCTGGGGTTGTGCTTTCTTTGTTGCCAGTCATTACTACACTTACCTGTCAGTCTGGTTCACGGGCTTTGACGAAGAGCTGGTACGTAATGGCATCGCCATCGCGGTCCTGTTCATCGCGACGCTGATTGTTGGCGCCATCGTAAACTACGTGATAGGTACGCTGGTGGAAAAAACCGGCCTGTCGGGTACTGACAGGGTGCTGGGGATCTGCTTTGGCGCGCTGCGTGGCGTGCTGATCGTCGCCGCCATTCTGTTCTTTCTCGATACTTTTACCGGGCTTTCGAAAAGCGAAGACTGGCAGAAGTCGCAGCTTATCCCACAATTCAGTTTTGTCATCAGATGGTTTTTTGACTATCTGCAAAGTTCGTCGAGTTTCTTGCCCAGGGCATAAGCCCTGTGATGTGGCTTAACGAGGAAAAGACGTATGTGCGGTATTGTCGGTATCGCCGGTGTTATGCCGGTCAACCAGTCGATTTATGACGCGTTAACGGTGCTTCAGCACCGTGGGCAGGATGCCGCAGGCATCATCACCATTGATGCGAACAACTGTTTCCGTCTGCGTAAAGCAAACGGTCTGGTGAATGATGTGTTTGAAGCCCGCCATATGCAGCGTTTGCAGGGCAACATGGGGATTGGTCACGTGCGCTACCCGACCGCGGGCAGCTCCAGCGCATCAGAAGCGCAGCCTTTTTACGTCAACTCCCCGTACGGTATTACACTTGCGCATAACGGTAATCTGACCAATGCGCATGAGCTGCGCAAAAAGCTGTTTGAAGAAAAGCGCCGCCACATCAATACCACCTCTGATTCCGAAATCCTGCTGAATATCTTTGCCAGCGAGCTGGATAATTTCCGCCACTATCCGCTGGAAGCAGACAATATTTTTGCCGCCGTTGCCGCGACGAACCGCTTAATTCGCGGGGCTTATGCCTGCGTTGCGATGATTATCGGCCACGGTATGGTTGCCTTTCGCGACCCGAACGGCATCCGCCCGCTGGTGCTGGGTAAACGCGAAGTCGGCGATGGCCGCACCGAGTATATGGTGGCCTCCGAAAGCGTGGCGCTGGATACGCTGGGCTTTGAATTCCTGCGCGATGTCGCACCCGGCGAAGCGGTGTACATCACCGAGAAAGGCCAGCTGTTTACCCGCCAGTGCGCGGATAACCCGGTCAGCAATCCGTGCCTGTTCGAGTATGTTTATTTTGCCCGCCCGGACTCGTTTATCGACAAGATTTCCGTCTACAGCGCCCGCGTTAATATGGGCACTAAGCTTGGTGAGAAGATTGCCCGCGAGTGGGAAGATCTGGATATCGACGTGGTTATCCCTATCCCGGAAACCTCCTGCGATATCGCGCTGGAAATCGCGCGGATCCTTGGCAAGCCGTATCGCCAGGGGTTTGTGAAAAATCGCTACGTTGGCCGCACCTTTATTATGCCAGGCCAGCAGCTGCGCCGTAAGTCGGTGCGCCGCAAGCTCAACGCTAATCGCGCCGAGTTCCGCGACAAAAATGTGCTGCTGGTGGATGACTCCATCGTGCGCGGCACCACCTCAGAGCAGATTATTGAGATGGCGCGCGAAGCCGGTGCGAAGAAGGTTTATCTGGCGTCTGCCGCGCCGGAAATTCGCTTCCCGAACGTCTACGGCATCGATATGCCTACCGCCAATGAGCTGATTGCTCACGGTCGCGAAGTGGATGAGATCCGCCAGATTATCGGCGCAGATGGGCTGATTTTCCAGGATCTTGATGATCTGATTGACGCCGTTCGTGCAGAAAACCCTGATATTCAGCAGTTCGAATGCTCGGTCTTTAACGGTGTGTATGTGACCAAAGACGTCAACCAGCAGTATCTTGACTACCTGGACTCCCTGCGCAACGACGATGCAAAAGCGGTTTTGCTACAGAACGAAGTCGAAAGTTTAGAGATGCATAACGAAGGCTGATCCTATCGCGCCCCTGCATCCGCCGGGGCGCATTCAGTTGCAACGCCCTCTGTAATCAGGCAAAGTTTGCGTAAATTATTGCGGGTGTAAAGTCTTATGAAACGACTCATTGTGGGGATCTCAGGTGCCAGCGGCGTGATTTATGGCGTGCGGCTTTTACAGGTGCTGCGCGACGTCGCGGGTGTTGAAACGCATCTGGTGATGAGCCAGGCCGCCCGGCAGACCCTCTCTCTGG
Source organism: Vagococcus sp. WN89Y (assembly GCF_052220145.1). Classification (NCBI taxonomy): domain Bacteria; kingdom Bacillati; phylum Bacillota; class Bacilli; order Lactobacillales; family Enterococcaceae; genus Vagococcus; species Vagococcus sp. WN89Y. Next base: position 236,495 of record NZ_JBQPOM010000029.1, read on the forward strand.
AGACAGATTTCACCCTGCGCGAAGTGCAGTCGCTGGCTGATGTGGTACATGATGCACGCGATATCGCCGCGTCTATCTCTTCGGGTTCTTTCAAAACCACCGGCATGGTTATCCTGCCGTGCTCAATTAAAACCCTTTCCGGTATTGTTCACAGCTATACCGACACCCTGCTGACCCGCGCGGCGGATGTGGTGCTTAAAGAGCGCCGACCGCTGGTGTTGTGCGTGCGGGAAACGCCTTTGCACCTGGGCCATCTGCGTTTAATGACCCAGGCTGCGGAACTCGGTGCCGTCATCATGCCGCCGGTTCCGGCGTTTTACCATCGTCCGCAAACGCTTGAGGCGCTCATTGATCAGACGGTCAACCGTGTACTCGATCAGTTTGCTATCGATTTGCCGCAGGATCTGTTTACCCGCTGGCAAGGGAGCGATGCGGCGAAATAGAGCAAGCCGCCGCGCTCTGCCCTTTTTTGGGGCAATTCTGCAAGCGCGATCATATCCTCAACATTTAATGCCTGTTTTGCCCCTTTAAGCACTGCGGTTCAACCGGCAGACCTGCTATCTTTCAACACAAGGCCTGTTTGCAACGTTTTATTAACAACTTTCGTGGCGTTTTTTTATCGCGCGGCGAAAGTGGCATAAGACGTGCAAGGTTACAGCCAGCAACACACAACACAACGTAATACAATAAAAAATACTCGAGGGTAATGTATGAAGAAGACGGTTCTCGCGCTCTCTCTCCTGCTGGGTCTGTCAGCGAGTGCAAGCGTATACGCAGCGCTGCCTGCGGAAGTGCGCATTGGTACCGACGCGACGTACGCGCCGTTCTCCAGCAAAGATGCGAAAGGGGAGTTTGTCGGTTTTGATATCGATCTCGGTAATGAGATGTGCTCGCGTATCAAGGTGAAATGTACCTGGGTCGGCAGCGATTTTGATGCGCTGATCCCGTCGCTGAAAGCGAAGAAAATCGATGCCATCATCTCTTCGTTATCGATTACGGAAAAGCGCCAGCAGGAAATCGCCTTCTCTGAGAAGCTCTATGCCGCTGACTCCCGCCTGATTGCCGCCAAAAATTCCTCTATCCAGCCGTCGATTGAGTCGCTGAAAGGCAAGCATGTCGGCGTGCTGCAAGGCTCTACGCAGGAAGGCTATGCCAACAGCAACTGGCGCAGCAAAGGCGTGGATGTGGTGGCTTATCAGAACCAGGATCAGATTTACTCGGATCTGAGTGCCGGGCGTCTTGACGCAGCGTTCCAGGACGAAGTCGCCGCCAGCGAAGGCTTCCTGAAACAGCCAGCCGGAAAAGAGTTTGCTTTTGCCGGTCCTGCGGTGAAAGACAAAAAATACTTCGGTGACGGCACAGGTATCGGCCTGCGCAAGGACGACACAGAGCTGAAAGACGCGTTTGACAAAGCCTTTGCCGAACTGCGCCAGGACGGCACCTATGACAAACTCGCGAAAAAGTATTTCGACTTTAACGTCTACGGCGAGTAAGGCTGCCGGGGGATAAATACGGTGAATGTTCCAAAGTGGTGCATTTAATGCATCACTTTGGTGCAGTGCTGCATAATTACGCATGCAGAATGCAAAAAAAGGCAGAATCTTTTGCCTTGCCGGGGTGGATAATGGCACGATAACGGCACCGTAATTCTGACAATTCCCCTAAAAAGACAGTCTGTTGAGGATAATGATGAAAAAGCTCGTATTATCTCTTTCTCTGGCGCTCGCTGTAGCCAGCGTTACCAGTGCGTTTGCGGCGATCCCACAAAAAGTCCGTATTGGTACCGATCCAACTTATGCTCCCTTCGAATCCAAAAATGCGCAGGGTGAATTAGTCGGTTTTGATATCGATCTGGCTAAAGAGCTGTGCAAACGTATTAATACGCAGTGTGTGTTTGTCGAAAACCCGCTGGATGCTCTGATTCCGTCGCTGCAAGCGAAAAAGATCGACGCGATTATGTCGTCACTTTCCATCACGGAAAAACGCCAGCAGCAAATTGCCTTCACCGACAAACTTTATGCAGCGGACTCTCGCCTGGTGGTCGCAAAAAATTCTGATGTGCAGCCGGAGTTGTCAACGCTGAAAGGCAAGCGTGTCGGGGTATTGCAGGGCACAACGCAGGAAACTTACGGCAACGTACACTGGGCGCCTAACGGTGTCGAAATCGTCTCTTATCAGGGCCAGGACAATATCTACGCTGACCTGACGGCAGGGCGTATTGATGCCGCTTTCCAGGACGAAGTCGCGGCCAGCGAAGGCTTTTTGAAAACGCCGATGGGCAAAGAGTATAAGTTTGGCGGCCCGTCGATTAAAGACGAAAAACTGTTTGGCGTCGGCACCGGCATGGGGCTTCGCAAAGAAGATAACGAACTGCGCGAAGCGCTGAATAAAGCCTTCGCCGGGATGCGCGCCGACGGGACTTACGAAAAACTCGCGAAGAAATATTTCGATTTCGATGTTTACGGTGGCTAACACCACGCGTGCTTGACGTGCCCCCTCTGTTGCGGGAGGGCACGGTAAACATACCATGACAGGGCAGGCAGCATGCTGTACGGGTTTTCTCAAGTCATTTTTCAGGGCGCGCTGGTCACGCTGGAGCTGGCGCTCAGCTCCGTGGTGCTGGCGGTGGTGATTGGCCTGGCAGGCGCTGGCGCGAAGCTTTCAAAGCAGCGCGGGCTGGCGCTGGTATTTGAAGCCTACACCACCCTTATCCGCGGCGTGCCGGATTTAGTGTTGATGTTGCTGATTTTTTACGGTCTGCAAATTGCGCTCAACAGCGTCACTGATGCGCTTGGACTGACGCAGTTTGATATCGATCCAATGGTCGCCGGGATTATTACGCTGGGTTTTATTTACGGCGCTTATTTTACCGAAACGTTTCGCGGCGCATTTATGGCGGTGCCGAAAGGGCACATTGAAGCCGCGACCGCGTTTGGCTTTACCGGGCGCCAGACGTTTCGCCGCATTCTGTTTCCGGCCATGATGCGCTACGCGCTGCCGGGGATCGGTAACAACTGGCAGGTTATCCTCAAAGCTACCGCGCTTGTTTCGCTGCTCGGGCTGGAAGATGTGGTGAAAGCCACCCAGCTTGCCGGGAAAAGCACCTGGGAGCCGTTCTATTTCGCCCTTGTTTGCGGCGTGATTTATCTGCTGTTTACCACGGTTTCAAATGGTGTACTGCTTCTGCTCGAACGACGCTACTCCGTGGGTGTGAAGAGGGCCGACCTGTGATAGAAATTATCGACGAGTACTGGAAATCGCTGCTCTGGAGCGATGGCTATCGCATGACGGGCGTGGCAGTAACGTTGTGGCTGCTGATTTCATCGGTGGTGATAGGTGGTGTTCTGGCGGTGTTCCTCGCGATTGCGCGCGTCTCCGGGAATAAATTTATCAGCCTGCCGGTCTGGTTGTTTACCTATATTTTTCGCGGCACGCCGCTCTATGTCCAGCTGCTGGTGTTCTACACCGGGATGTATACGCTTGAGGTCGTGAAAGGTAACGAGTTGCTTAATGCTTTCTTTCGCAGCGGCCTGAACTGTACCGTGCTGGCTCTGACGCTTAACACCTGCGCTTACACCACCGAGATATTTGCCGGGGCTATCCGTTCGGTGCCGCATGGCGAAATTGAAGCGGCGCGGGCGTACGGCTTTTCGACCTTTAAGATGTATCGCTGCATTATTTTGCCTTCGGCGCTACGTATTGCGCTGCCAGCGTACAGTAATGAGGTGATTTTGATGCTGCACTCCACGGCGCTGGCCTTTACCGCGACGGTGCCGGATCTGCTGAAAATCGCTCGCGATATCAACTCGGCGACCTACCAGCCGTTTACCGCCTTTGGTATCGCGGCGGTGCTCTACCTGATTATTTCTTATGTGCTGATTAGCTTGTTTCGCAAAGCGGAAAAACGCTGGTTACAGCATATGAAACCTTCTTCGACGCACTGAGAATACGATGTCTGAGAATAAATTAAACGTTTTAGATCTCCACAAACGCTACGGTGAGCATGAAGTGCTGAAAGGCGTATCGCTGCGCGCCAACGCAGGCGATGTGATTAGCATTATCGGTTCGTCCGGCTCCGGGAAGAGTACTTTTCTGCGCTGTATTAACTTCCTGGAAAAGCCGAGCGAAGGCTCGCTGATGGTGAACGGGCAGAACATCACCCTGGTGCGTGACCAGGACGGGCAACTGAAGGTGGCCGATAAGCATCAGTTGCGTCTGCTGCGCACGCGCCTGACGATGGTGTTTCAGCACTTTAATCTGTGGAGCCATATGACGGTGCTGGAAAACGTCATGGAAGCGCCGATCCAGGTGCTGGGCCTGAGTAAACAAGAGGCGCGCGAGCGGGCGATCCGCTATCTGGCAAAAGTCGGTATTGATACCATGCAGCAGCAGAAGTACCCGGTGCATTTGTCCGGCGGCCAGCAGCAGCGCGTTTCGATTGCCCGTGCGCTGGCAATGGAGCCGGAGGTGTTACTGTTTGATGAACCGACCTCGGCGCTGGACCCGGAACTGGTTGGCGAAGTGCTGCGCATCATGCAGCAGCTGGCGGAAGAGGGGAAAACCATGGTGGTGGTGACGCATGAGATGGGCTTTGCCAGAGATGTCTCGACCCACGTTATTTTCCTGCATCAGGGCAAGATTGAAGAGGAAGGGCCGCCGGATGAGCTGTTTGGTAATCCTAAAAGCCCGCGTCTGCAGCAGTTCCTCAAAGGTTCACTGAAATAAGAGCGCAAGCGGAGAGAATTCTCCGCTTGCTTTTAACGATCGCTCGCCAGTAACCGGCTAAACGCTTTTTGTACGTTGGCCGTTACCTGAAAACAGTTATTTAACGTTCTTAGCTTCTCATCCGCATTCGCAACATCTGCGATGCTGGCGGCAAACCCAGTGGTAACCGGCCCAGGCTTCGCCGTGGCGGCAACCTCAGGCGTTAAATGAGTGAGAGAACGCTCAACTGGCATAGGCTTCATCTGTTTATCCCTTAAAAATATCCCTGATTAACGAAGCGAATGATATACAAATGTATTTGTAGTATGTATCAAAAAGCGCTTTTGCTTGCTCCTTAATCAGGGGATGACTGCGCCAGCAATTTCACCGCCGTGTCTTCATCTGTCACCAGGCCGTTAATCCACTGCCCGCGTAGTGCGGCGCGGATCGCGGCATACTTCTTCGCCCCGCCGGCAAAACCTAAAATCTTCCGTGACGTATGGCTGGTCAGCGGCACGCTGGTTAACAGGGCATCCAGTTCAGCATCCAGGCGCTCGCCCTGCTGATTGAAAAAATGGCCGAGCATCTCCCCGGCAACTTGCTGTTTTTCCAGCCGTTGCACCTGATCGTCAGTGATAAACCCTTCAGCATTTAACGGGCAGCCCAGGCCCACCTCGCCAATCCCCAGAAAGGTGATATCCGCATGCAGCGCGCGCTCGGTGACCCGCTGGTAAACCTGATGCTGGCACCACATGGTTTTGTCTTCCGGGCTGTCGGCATAGAGCGGCGCGGGAATAAAATAATATTTGCCCTGCATTTTCTCCGCCATTTTCAGCGGCACATCGTAGCGGGTACCGGAGTCGTCCCGTGCGATGGCGCCAATCATCGATACGCACTGGTGCTGTGGGCGCTCCAGCCACGGCAGCGCATCAATGATTGAGCGCAGCGTTTTCCCGGAGCCGATACCAAACACCTGCGGCTTATCTTCGGCAATATATTGCGCCATCACCTCCGCGCCTTCGACCGCCAGCATCTGCTGGATGGCGTCGTTTTCCAGCCCGGCGGAGGGCACCACCCGGCACAATGACAGGGCGAATTTGTCCTGCAATTCGCGGGCTAATCTCATACAGTGAGTCACCGGATGGCTGATATTCACCGTTACCATCCCCATCTCTCTGGCGCTGTAAATCAGCCGCTGCGCCACCTGGCGTGATAAGCCCAGGGCGGTCGCGATATCCTGCTGGGTCAGGCCCGCAACGTAATACATCCAGGCTGCGCGGGCTGCGAGCTCCTGTTTCTTCTCTTCTTTGTTCATCAACGCGTTCCTGAAATGGCTTGTCACTATTGTATCGTCAATCGGGCGCATTACGTAAATGGGCAAAAGTCTTTTTTGTGGGCAAATGCCAATTCCGTGAGTCATCTCGCAAAAGCTTTCGCAACGGGGAACTAACATACGTTCAACAATCGGGCATATGCCCGTGAACATATCAAATGCTCAATGCGAGGAAATAATATGTCGAACAAATCAGTGTGGATGCATATTGGCGCAGGCTCTTTTCATCGTGCTCATCAGGCGTGGTATCTGCATACGTTACGGGAGCAGGGAGACGAGAGCTGGAGTATCGCGCTGGGGAACATTCGTGATGATGCGAATGCGTTACTCGGCGCACTGGCCGCGCAGCAGGGCGAGTATGTGCTGGAAACCGTGACGCCGGAAGGCGAGCGCCAGTACGAAACCATCAAATCTATTCGCAGCGTACTGGCGTGGGATAACGAAATCAGCGCGCTGGTCGCGCAGGGCGCCGATGCGCAAACGCGCGTGATTGCCTTCACCGTAACCGAAAGCGGTTACTACCTGACGCCGGAACATGAGCTGGACGTGCAGCAAAGTGATATCAAAGCGGATCTCGACGGCGGGATTCGCACGCTGTATGGCGCGCTGACCCGCATCCTCAAGCAACGTATTGCGCGCAATGGCGGGCCGGTGACCTTGCTGAGCTGCGATAATCTGCGCCATAACGGTGAGCGCTTTCGCCACGGCTTCCTCTCTTTCCTGCAGGCAAAAGGCGAACACGCCTTGCATGACTGGGTGCGGGACAATACTACGTCGCCGAACACCATGGTTGACCGCATCACCCCGCGCCCGACGCCGGATGTGGCCGAGCGCGTACTGGCGGCGACAGGTATTAATGATGCTGTGCCGGTGATGGGCGAGTCATTTATTCAGTGGGTGATTGAAGACAACTTTATCAATGGCCGCCCGGCGCTGGAGAAGGTTGGCGTCGAGCTGGTGGAGTCCGTATTGCCCTGGGAAGAGGCGAAAATCCGTATCCTCAACGCTACCCATAGCTGCATCGCCTGGGCCGGGACGCTGATTGGCCTGAATTATATTGATGAAAGCACCCGCCAGCCCGCTATCCGCCAGATGGCCTGGGAGTATGTTTCCCGCGATGTGATTCCTTCTCTGACGCCAAGCCCGCTCGATCTTGCCGGGTACCGGGATGTTGTCCTGTCGCGTTTTAGTAATCCCTGGATTAAAGACACTAACCAGCGCGTCGCAGCGGATGGTTTATCAAAAATCCCTGGCATGGTGACCCCGACGCTTATTCAGTGCTATCAGCGTGGCGACACGCCTGCTGCTACCGCTGTGCTGCCAGGTTTGTTCTTCCTGTTTTTGCGCCGCTGGGCACAAGGGACGTTACCGTACACCTATCAGGACGGCGTAATGCAGCCGCAAGCGGTACTCGCCGTGTTTGCCGCAGACGATCCGCTGGCGGTCTGGGCGGCGGATGAGGCGCTGTTTGCGGAGCTTTCCCGTTCGCCAGATTTCCTCGCTCTGTTGCGTCGCACCGTGGCGGAACTGGAGCAGTGGGTGCAACAGCCGACAACGCAACTGGCAACAGCCTGAGGGAGGGATTATGTACCTGGGTATTGATATTGGTACCTCAGAGCTGAAGGCGCTGCTGCTCGACGATAGCGGGGAGATTGTCGGCTCCGCCCACGCGGCGCTGACCGTGCAGCGCCCGCACCCGCACTGGGCTGAGCAGAATCCTGAAGACTGGTGGCAGGCCTGCGGCCGGGTCGTGAGCGAGCTGCGCCAGCACTACCCGCACCAGTGGGCGGCCATCCGCGGCATTGGACTTTCGGGCCAGATGCACGGCGCGGTGCTGCTGGATAGCGACGGGCATGTCTTGCGCCCCTGTATTTTGTGGAACGATACCCGCAGCGCCGCAGAGTGTGACTGGTTGCGCGAGCATCACCCGGAAATGATGCGCATCAGCGGCAATATGATTATGCCCGGCTTCACCGCGCCAAAACTGGTGTGGGTCGCCCGCCATGAGCCGGAGATTTTCAGCAAGGTGGCGAAAGTGCTGCTGCCGAAGGATTACCTGCGCTGGCGCTTAACCGGTGAGTTCGCAAGCGATCCTTCCGATGCCGCTGGCACGCTATGGCTGGATGTGGCGAAGCGCGACTGGTCAGATGAACTGCTGGCGATGACCGATTTAAGCCGTACGCAGATGCCATCGCTGGTGGAGGGCAGTGCCGTCAGCGGCAACTTACGTGCGGCGCTGGCTACCGAATGGGGGCTGAGTTCCTCCGTGCTGGTTGCCGGGGGCGGGGGAGATAATGCTACCTCTGCCGTGGGCGTGGGCGCGGTAGAACCGGGCGATGCGTTTATTTCTCTGGGCACTTCCGGGGTGATTTTCGTGGTGAATGATGCCTTGCAGGCCGATCCCGACTCTGGCGTGCATGCATTTTGCCATGCGCTGCCCGGGCGCTGGCATCAGATGAGCGTGATGCTCAGCGCAGCTAGCTGCCTGCGCTGGGTGTGCAATCTTCTCTCGGTCACGGAAAGCCAGTTAATGGAAGAGGTTGCGCAACTGACAGAGGACGAGCGACGCGGTGCGCCGCTGTTTCTGCCTTATCTCAGCGGAGAGCGCACGCCGCATAACGATCCGCAGGCCACCGGGAGCTTCTTTAACCTGCGCCATGAAACCAGCCGGGCGCTGCTTGGCTACGCGGTGATTGAAGGCGTGAGTTTTGGGCTGGCGGATGGTTTGCAGGTGCTGGGGTCAGCCGCTATCTACCAGTGCAGTCTTACCGGCGGCGGTGCGCGAAGCCAGGTCTGGGCGCAGCTGTTAGCCGATGTGCTGGCTATTCCGATGGTTACCCATCCTGCCAGCTCGTCCGGCGCACTGGGCGCGGCGCGGCTGGCCTGGCTTGCGGATGGCGGCGTGCCGGGCGAGGTGTGCCTGAAACCGCCGATTGTGGCGCGCTACACGCCGCAGGCATCGCGCGGTGAATGGTTGTCGCAGCGCCTTGCGCTGTTCCGGCTGCTCTACCAACAACAACAGGCGGCGCGCGCGTTGCTGCCCTGAACCTCTTCTCCCCGGCCTCTGTACCCTGCCGGGGTTTACCCCCTAAAAAGAAGGAAGATTGTCATGCAATCTAAAGAATATTGGTTTGGCTTACCGAAACATCTGTTCTGGGGATTTGTGGCTATCGCCATCTTTATGGCGGGCGATGGCTTTGAAATGGCTTTCCTGTCAAAACATATCACCGATATGGGGTTCAGCCCGGCGCAGTCGGCCATGGTCTTTACGCTGTATGGTCTGGCTGCGGCGCTGGCGGCGTGGGCATCCGGTGTGGTGGCTGAGCTTATCACCCCGCAAAAAGCGATGACCATCGGCTTTATACTGTGGATTGTGATGCACGCGCTGTTTATGTCGCTGGGTCTGGGGCTGCGCAACTATCCATTGATGCTGCTGTTTTATGGCATCCGTGGGCTGGCGTATCCGCTGTTTATCTACTCGTTTATGTTGATGCTGGTACAGGTGCTGCCGCGCCAGCATCTTGCCGCAGCGACCGGCTGGTTCTGGGCGATGTACTCGGTCGGTATTGGCGTGGTGGGGAGTTATTTACCGAGCCTGACTATTCCGGCGTTTGGCGAAACGGGGACGCTGTGGTTTGCCATCGCCTGGGTCGCCAGTGGCGGGATACTGGCTTTTTTCAGCTTACGCAATGTGCCGGTCGATCGCTCGCGGGTGAACCTGCCGCTGCGCGATAAGATGACGGAGCTTTCCAGGGCGGGCACTATTCTCTTTACCAACCGCGATATCTTTTTTGCCTGCCTTATTCGTATTATCAATACGCTGTCGCTGTTTGGCTTTGCCATTGTGATGCCGCTGCTGTTTGTCGACAGGCTGGGCTTTAGCATTTCCGAGTGGCTGCAAATCTGGGCGGTGTTCTTCTTTGTTACCATTTTCACCAATATTCTCTGGGGGATAACCGGCGAGTATATTGGCTGGATACGTCAGGTGCGCTGGTTTGGCTGCCTGGGGATGGCGATTTCCAGCCTGATGTTTTACTACCTGCCGGTGTACGCCGGGCATAACTTCCTGGTGGCGCTGATCCCGGCGGTGATGCTGGGGATTTTTGTCGCCGCGTTTGTGCCGATGACGGCCGTCTTCCCGACGCTTGAGCCGCATCACAAGGGCGCAGCGGTCTCGATTTACAACCTTTCTGCCGGGCTAAGTAATTTTGTTGCACCGGCTATTGCCTCCGCCATACTGCCCTTTTTCGACATCGTAGGCGTGGTGTGGGCGTATACCGGGCTCTATATTTTCGCCGGTATTTTGACCTTTATTATTAAGGTGCCGCAGCCGAAACGCGAGCGGCAGCAGACGAAAGCGCGCGAGGAAGCACAGCAGCGCGCCTGACAGGAAAGCCGGGCGTACAGCGCCCGGCGTTATGCTTTTTCCCGCCGGTAAACCCAGTCATCAAAGCACTTTCCCTTCAGCACGAAGGCTTTTTCCAGAACCTGCACGCGCTGAAAACCGCTTTTTTCCAGCACGCGCACCGATCCGCGATTTTCCGCCAGCACCCAGGCATTGAGCGCAGAAATTCCCCGCTGGTGAAACGCATACTTGCATACAGCATCTAACGCTTCACAAGCGATGCCCCGGCCCTGGGATTCAGGTGCCACCGCGTAGCCGATATCCGCTTCTTGCGCGTTATGCACGCTCTGGCGCAGACCGATATCGCCCACGGCATTACCTTGCTCATCGCGGATGATAAAAGCGTTGTTATCCTGCAAACGATCCTCAAAGAGGGTACGAATATGCGACTCATGTGCGACTTCAGCCATATAGCGCATGATGCTGCTGTTCTGGCGCAGGCGCAGGAAAAACGGCCAGTCGGCGGCCTGAAAAGCACTGAGCGTAAAACGGGGAGTGTGTAAAATCATTCAGCTTGACCTTCTGGTGAAGACGCATTTTAGCCTAACACTCGCGCGCTATTCAGGTGACTACTAAAAATGGTAATTCATTTATTTTAGCGGGCATTCGCGTCCAGATAGACTCTGTTTAGTTTCACCACTAAATTAGTCAGCACTTCTTTCGATTTATTCGCCTCATTAAGTTCTCGATTGACGGATTCGATTCTCAGCTGATTAAGGTCATCATTAAATTGATCCACTTTTAATATCAGTTTACTGAAAATTAAATTACGAATAAGCGGTTCTAATTGCGTGCTGATTATATCTGCTATTTTTCGGCCAAATATTCTGGCAGATTGTGGCGGGATGGCATTGATATTGAGAAACTCTTGCACCTGATTATTCAGGTGATTCGCGCTGACTAATATATCATGAGGTGTACATGTGTTAACATTTATTTTAAACAGGGCGATTTCATTATGAATATTATCCGCAGGGGTATTTTGGTAATGCAGCGAAGCCACCTGTGGTTCTGGTCTTGGGAGGTGATTATTCGTTGCAGCGGATTCATTCAGTGCCGTGTCAATAATAGGCGGAAAACGCTCATCGACAGGCATAAGCGTTCGCGCTGGTGCATTAACTACATGATTATAATAGAGCGCTGCGGTACCAAAAACACCCGCTACGCCGACAAGGACTGCTGCTATTTTCCAGCCTTTGCTACTTGTATGGGGTATTTCCCTGCCTGATTGCTCACCATTTTGCAATGCTTCCACCGCCTGGCGAATATATTGACCCTCTTTCAGTTCGGCGATACTGAACTCCTCCTGCGAAGATGAGACCGAAACAACGGACGACAGCAGGGGAAAACTATTTTCACTAACGCGGGGCGGCGCTGTTTGCCTGCTAAATATATTCCATAATGAAAAGGTACGGCTTTGCGGTGTGACGCTGGCATTTGCGGGCATAATTTTATCCTCTGGCGAATATAAAATAACCGCAAAAAATTAGCATGCGTAAATATACGCCACTATCAAAAAACAGCTTATAGACATAGAAATACAAGGGGTAAGCCCCCTTGCTCTTCAGGCGGAATTGACCACATCCTGCAGCGCTTCTTCCAGATCGTACCAGCGAAACGCAAAGCCTGCGGCTTCGAGGCGTTTGGGTAACGCCCGCTGCCCGCCGAGTACCAGTACCGATGACTCGCCCATCATCATACGCACGGCAAAAGCCGGGGCGCGTAAAACGGCGGGGCGATGCAGGACATGACCCAGCGTGTGGGCGAACTGCTCATTACGCACAGGATAGGGCGACACCATATTGAATGGCCCGCGTAAATCGTTATCCAGCAGCCAGAGAATACCATTGACCATATCGTCAATATGGATCCACGCCAGATATTGACGCCCGTTACCGATAGGGCCGCCGAGACCGAGCCGGAACAGCGGCAGCAGTTTGCCGAGGATGCCGCCTTTAGGTGCGAACACCACGCCGGTGCGCAGCAGGCAGACGCGGGTACGCTCGCTTTGCACTTCGCAGGCAATTTGCTCCCAGCGCGCGCATAATTTATGTGTGAATTCGTTATGCGGCGGCTCTTCTTCCGTCACCACCACCTCGCCCAGGTCGCCATAATAACCCGCCGCAGAGCCGGAGATCAGAACCTGCGGCGGGTTTTCGCTGACCTTGATTAAATCGGCCAGTTGCTGGGTAATATGCCAGCGGCTGTCGCATAAGCGCTGTTTCTGCGCTTCGCTCCAGCGCTTGTCTGCGATAGGCTCGCCTGCCAGATTGATTACCGCGTCGAAATCATTAAGCTGAGCCAGCGTACTCAGCCCTTGTAACACCGTCACGCGCGCATCCAGCAGGTGCTGCGCTTTCGCCGGGCTGCGGCTGACCACGGTGATGCTGTGTTTCAGCTCAAGAAGACGGGGGATCAGGTGGCGCCCAATCAGCCCGGTACCGCCGGTAATCAGTATCTGCATGCAACCTCCGTTGGTTGCGCTTAGCGTTGCCAGCTCATGGTCATCGACACCGAGTCGGCGTAACGCAGCGCGTGAAGTTTATCGACCTCCACTTCAGCATACGTGACCCAGTGATGAGCGCGTGCGAGATCAAGCACATCCTGAGTTAATTTTTCCAGCAACGAGAAGCGCGTACCCTCAACATGCTGAATAATATTTTTGCTGATGGTGCGATAGTTTAGCGCGTCGTTGATATCTTCGCTGTTACGCGCCTTGTCCGCCGGATAGTGGATCACGACATTAATCACCACATCCTGACGGTTAATAATTTCCTCTTCTTTGATGCCGATAAAGGTTCTCAGGCGCAGGTTTTTTATACGAATGATAGCGTCTGGTTGAGACATTGCAGGTTTCCTTAGTCATTGATTCATCGCCATGATACATCAGGAAACCCGCCGCGCTGAGCTTAAGTTAGCTGCGCTTTTTGCATGGCGCGCTCCGTTGCCGGGCGCGAGCGAATGCGCTCATACCAGTTAAACACCGCCGGATAGCGCTGAAGCTCAATGCGCTGGCGCTGCCAGCCGTTCACCCACGGCCAGGCGGCAATATCCGCAATGCTGTAGTGCTGGCCTGCCAGCCACGGCACGCGTTCCAGCCGCTTATTCAGCACATGATATAGACGCTGCGTCTCCACCTGGTAGCGTTCGATAGCATAGGGCACGGGCTGCGGGGCAAAGTGGTTGAAGTGATAATTCTGCCCGAGCATCGGCCCCAGCCCGCCGACCTGCCAGAACAACCATTGCAATGTAGTATTGCGCTCACGTAATTCACCGCTGAGAAATTTGCCCGTCTTTTCCGCCAGATACAGCAAAATCGCACCCGACTCAAAAAGGCTGATTGGCGCGCCGCCATCCGCGGGCAGGTGATCGATAATGGCCGGGATTTTGTTATTAGGAGAGATAAGCAGAAAGTCAGGGCGGAACTGATCCCCCTTGCTGATATCCACACGAATCAGGCGATACTCCAGTTCTGCCTCTTCAAGAAATAATGTGATTTTGTGTCCGTTTGGCGTGGGGGCGAAATAGAGATCTATCATCAATACTCCTGTTAGCGAAATGAGCAACACTGACTGAGTATAGGCGCTGTCGGTTCGGGCGCGTTTTCATCAAGTGATAGCGTGCGCAGGACGTTATAATATGAGGAAAGCAAAGGAGGAGACGATGAGCGAACCGGCAATCACACTGTGGGGCGATGCCAATTTCTTCTCGCCATATGTCATGTCGGCGTATGTGGCGCTGCACGAAAAAGGCTTACCTTTCACGGTTAAAACTCTTGATTTGCAAAGCGGTGAACAGCGGCAACCGAACTGGCCGGGGTATCGGCAGACGCGGCGGGTGCCGCTGCTGCAAATGGGGGATTTTGCCCTCAGCGAATCCTCGGCCATAGCTGAATACCTGGAAGAGCGTTTTCCGCCTCCGGAGTGGGAGCGCATCTATCCGCACGATTTATATCATCGCGCCCGCGCGCGACAAATCCAGGCCTGGTTGCGCAGCGATTTGCAAACGCTTTGCAAGGCGCGCCCGACAGCTATCATTTTTAGCGGGGAAAAAGCCGGGCCGCTTGGCGCAGCGGGCGAAGAAAGTGCGGCTAAACTGATTGCCGTTGCCGGGAACTTACTGGCGCACGGTAAACCTAATCTGTTTGGTGAATGGTGTATTGCTGATGCAGATTTGGCGCTGATGCTTAACCGGCTGGTGATGAGCGGCGACACCGTCCCGGAATTACTGGCTGATTACGCCACGTTTCAGTGGCAGCGCTCATCAATACAGCGCTATGTTGCACTTTCTGCTAAGCGAATAGGCTGAGAGGCGCGGCTTGCGGTATTATGTGGCGTTTTCTTCCACATGAGGTGTAATGATGAAACTGATGTTTGCATCGGACATTCATGGGTCGTTGCCCGCAACGGAACGCATACTGGAACTGTTCGCAAAAAGCGATGCCCGCTGGCTGGTTATCCTGGGCGATGTGCTGAACCATGGGCCGCGTAATGCGTTACCGCAAGGGTATGCTCCCGCAGAGGTGGCAGGGCTGCTCAATGAACAGGCCCGGCGGATTATTGCCGTGCGCGGCAACTGCGATAGCGAAGTGGATCAGATGCTGCTGCACTTTCCCATCACGGCACCCTGGCAGCAGGTGTTACTGGATGAAAGGCGGCTGTTTCTGACGCACGGGCATCTGTTCGGCCAGGATAATGTTCCGCCGCTGGAGGCGGGCGATGTGCTGGTCTATGGTCATACACATATTCCGCTGGCGGAAAAACGGGGGGATGTTATCCATTTCAACCCCGGTTCGGTAAGTATCCCAAAAGGTGGCTTTGTTGCCAGTTACGGGATGCTTGAAGATAACGAGTTACGCGTTATCGCACTTAATGATCAACGGGTTATTGCACAGTTGGCAATTAATCCGTAACTTACCCTTCAACCGAAACGCGCCGAAAGAGCGCCATAACGAGACGATTTTCTGATGGTGGAACAGAGTCATTTTGCTGGCACGGAATGGGTGGATATTGTTAATGAAGACAATGAGGTGATAGCACAGGCCAGCCGGCATCAAATGCGGGCGGAGTGTTTGCGTCATCGCGCTACCTACATCGTTGTGCATGATGGTATGGGCAAGGTGCTGGTACAGCGTCGTACTGAAATCAAAGATTTTATGCCCGGCATGCTGGACGCCACAGCCGGTGGCGTTGTTCAGGCCGGAGAAGGGTTGCTGGAGTCCGCACGCCGCGAAGCAGAAGAAGAGTTAGGCATTGCGGGTGTGCCATTCGCCGAGCATGGTCAGTTCTATTTTGAAGACGAGCATTGCCGGGTATGGGGCGGGCTGTTTAGCTGCGTATCGCACGGGCCGTTTGCGCTCCAGGAAGAAGAGGTGAGCGAAGTGTGGTGGATGACGCCGGATGAAATTACCGCCCGTTGCGATGAGTTTACCGCCGACTCGTTAAAAGCGCTGGCGCTGTGGATGAGCCGTAACGCCAGCACGGAAGTGGAAACGACGCAGGAAGCGTAATAATGTTTCCCACCGCGCAAAAAAACGCCGCTTTATGCGGCGTTTTTCTTAATTTTTGCCTGGAATCGTTTGTTGATATTAAAACGGTGAATGATTTTTTATGCTGAATTTTCTCAATCAATATCAAACAGGGAAAATAGAGCATGCCAGTAGGTAATGTCACGGGATCTTACGCCTCCCATATTGACGTAAACGGTCGTTCCAGTGCCCAGGAGCCGCCATCTCCTGAAATGAAAGTTGCTACGGCAACAGCAGATTTTTTTGCCGATGCCAGTAAATCTCAGGCGCGCAAACTCGTTATAGAGCTGTGCCAGCCTTATGCCGACGTCACGCCAAACAGAACGGTGAAAAAGTTTGCCGCGCTGCTGGATCTGGTCACAGCAGATTATAAAAACTGTGTTTATATGCCTGCGAAGAATACCTTCCTGATAACCGATTCACAGCAAAACAAAATTGTCGAAATCGCTATCAAGCATGATGATTATATGGTGAAAATGGACTGGAATGCGCAGAACGATAAGGCGGAAGCCGTCCGCATTTATCCCTGCAATCGCGACCGTAAGAAATAAAAAAGGCGACCGTTAAGGTTAATGCCGATCGTTTAAGGATCGGTTGACCGATCCGGTGGCTGGTGTAAAAAGGGTTTCATGTTCATCATGGAACCCTTTTTAAATGGAACTTTCCCAGGCCCTCGGCATTATTAATCTCACCGCAC